>NZ_LZKY01000006.1:0-110883 GCF_001673055.1 Mycobacterium sp. 1245801.1 | reverse complement strand
CTACTGGTCACCGGGCCGGCAGGGGTAGCTAGCTGGGCGGCGGCTGGTCGCGCGGCGCCGTCAACCGCGGTGACCGGTCCCGGCTGACCCAGGCCAGCAGTCCCACCACCCCGGCGGCCGCGAACGACGCGATGCACAGCCACACCACCGCACCGGTGAAGGAACGGGTGTTGGGGTCGGTGTAGCGGGCCTGGGCGGTCATGGTGGTCACCACCCCGGGCTTGAGCTTCCACGACACCACGTCGGGCTCGACCCGGTCACCGTTGGTTGAGGTCACCACCCCGGGGAACGCGACCGTCAGTTCGACGTCGGCCTCGGGATCGGTCAGCGAGGTCAGATCCGCCCGACCCTCCAGGATCACCAGGTTGCCGTTGCGGCGCAGCGTCAGGTTCACCCCGGAGGCGTCGGAGTTCATGTTGGCCAGCTGCGGCAACTCCGCGAACGTCAGGTCGGAGAACACCGCCTGCGAGCCGACGTAGCCGTCGCTGTCGTAGTTCGACACCGCCACCTTCTGGCTGAACGGCAGGTTGTTGCTGTCCAGTTGGGGGCCGGTGTCCTTGGGGGTCTTGGGTTTCGCGGCGGCGACGATCTCGCCGGACACCAGGTCGTCGGGGGAGATGGTGAGCGAGGCCCGGACCCGCAGGCACCCGGTGGCCAACGGCACCACCAGCAGCAGCAGCGCGAGGGCGGTCAGGCGGCGCCGTCGAGTTCGAGACGCTCGGGATCCTCGGCTGCGGGGCGGGGGAGAGCTGGCTCGCACCAGGTCATCGTGCCAGATCCGATGTGCCACCCGAATGAGGTGGCGTCTTCCGACCTGGGCCGGGTCGCGGGCCGGCTCCGGCTATAGCGGTAGCTTGCGGCCCAGGATCGCAAAAGCCCGCGGGTCGCCGGCGAAGTGGTAGCCGCGAATGACGTCGGTGAAGCCCAGGCGCCGATACAACCGCCAGGCGCGGTTGGGCTCACCATTGGTTTCCGGCGTGGAAAGCAGCACATTCTGTTCGGCGCGACCGGCGAGCAGCCGTCGGGCCAGCGCCTCGCCCAGCCCGCGGCCCTGGGCGCGGGGGTGGATGTGCAGCTCGGTCAGCTCGAAGTAGCTGTTCATCAGCCGCGAGATCTCCTGCGGCGGTGAGCCGCCGCGCTGCATGCCCAGCACCACCTGCTGTTGCCACCATTGCCCGGGCGCGCCGGGATAGCCGTAGGCCACCCCGAGCAACGGGGCACTGGCCAGGGCCTCGGCCGAGGGCGGTTGCCCGCCTGCGTCTTCGGCCTCCTCGGTTTCGACGACGCCGGCCCCCTGCCAGCCCCGCCGCCGGATGTGTTCCAGCCACATCGCGGCGCGCTGGTTCTCGGTGCCGCGTGGGTAGCGCATCGCATCGACGTACACCGCCAGGGCGTCACCGAGGCGACGCTCCATGTCGTGGGGCAGCAGATCGATGAGAAATATCGCCAACTCGCGGTCTCCTCCTCATCGGTTCCTCATCGGCGCGCGGGGCGCTGCGGTGCGTCGGCGGCATGTGGTCGCGGCGGGCCGGGCCGCTATCGCCCATTATCGGACCCGCGTGCGACGGCCCGACGAGTGGTCGTGACACCGGACCGACGAACGGCCGCGGTTCGGGAAGCCGGTTGTAGCGCACGGCAGTTCCGGTCTGCGGGGGCGTCCGCGGGCGGCCGGGATAGAATCGGCGCCGAACCAGTGGTATGGGGCAGATTGACCTCGTATCATTTCAATTAGTTGCCCCCGCAACGGGCATCCGCGTGCTACCGATAGTCACGTGCCTAACAGTCGGCAAGGAGGGACGAATGCCACTCTCCGATCATGAGCAGCGGATGCTCGATCAGATCGAGAGCGCTCTCTACGCCGAGGACCCCAAATTCGCGTCGAGTGTTCGCGGTGGAGGTTTTCGCGCACCGACCGCCCGCCGGCGGTTGCAGGGCGTGGCGCTGTTCGTCATCGGTCTCGCGATGCTGGTCTCCGGGGTGGCGTTCAAGGCGACGATGATCGGAAACTTCCCGATCCTCAGCGTCTTCGGGTTCATCGTCATGTTCGGCGGAGTGATCTTCGCGATCACCGGCCCCCGGTTGTCTGGCAGGCCCGACCATTCCGGCCCGGCGGCCACGTCGCTGCGTCAACGCCGCAATAAGAGCGGGGGCTCGTTCACCAGCCGCATGGAGGACCGGTTCCGCCGTCGTTTCGACGACTAACCGCATCCACACACACTCGGGGTAGCCATCGGCTGCCCCGATTCGTTTTTTCCGGGGCCGGGCGCCATCGGCCGGGCATCCGGCCTCCGCGCAACCGTCGATGCCGTTTTGCTGCTCGATCGAGGCCTAACCGCAGCGCGTCTCGGTATCGATGCCCCACCACGCCCCACTAAAGTCCCCCACAACGCCCCACCGACGGTATTTCGCCTGGTAATCGGGCCGCGATCCAGAGCGCGACAGCCACCCCGGGCGGGGCGCGACACACCCTTTGCGCGGCTTTGACGGCGTCCTGACGACGGATAACCCTGAAAACGCCGCGGCGACACCCTAAGAATGGGGCGTAGTGGGGGATTGTGGGGTATGGTGGCTGCAGTGTTTGGGTGACCCCATAGGGGAGGTGAGCTGGTGTTTCTCGGCACCTACACGCCCAAACTCGACGACAAGGGGCGGCTCACGCTGCCCGCCAAGTTCCGCGACGCACTGGCAGGGGGGTTGATGGTCACCAAGAGCCAGGACCACAGCCTCGCCGTCTACCCGCGGGCGGAATTCGAGCAACTGGCCCGCCGCGCGAGCAAGGCGTCGCGGAGCAACCCCGACGCCCGGGCGTTTCTCCGCAATCTCGCCGCCGGCACCGACGAACAGCATCCCGATGCGCAGGGCCGGATCACGTTATCGGCCGACCACCGGCGCTACGCCAACCTTTCCAAGGACTGCGTGGTGATCGGCGCGATCGACAACCTCGAGATCTGGGATGCGCAGGCATGGCAGGACTACCAGCAGACCCACGAAGAGAACTTCTCCGCGGCCAGCGATGAAGCACTCGGCGACATCATCTGAGGCGCATGCCCGTGCACCGTGGCCTCTGCCCGAACCGACCCTGGCGTACTTCCCCAACGCCAGGTTCGCGGCTTCGGTCAGAGACCTCGGTGCAGGGGCCGCCCCTCTTCCCGAGCGCCTGCCAAGGCCCGTCCGGGCGGCACAGACCCGACGCGGCGCGAGGACCCGCCTGTCGGGGGTGCGGGCGGCCGACGGATGCCGGCAGATTCGTGGAGGCGTTGCGGTGGCTGACAATTCGAGTCCCGACGATTACGGGCATGTCCCCGTCCTGCTGGAACGCTGCGTCGAACTGCTCACGCCCGCGCTGACCCGCCACCACCCCGACGGGTCGGGGGCGACGCTGGTCGATGCCACCCTCGGCGCGGGCGGGCATGCGGAGCGGTTCCTCACCGACCTGCCGGGCCTGCGGCTGATCGGGCTCGATCGCGATCCCAGCGCGCTGGACATCGCCCGGGCGCGGCTGGCGCGCTTCGCCGACCGCCTCACGCTGGTGCACACCCGCTACGACGACGTCGCCACGGCGCTGGATGAATCCGGTTATGCGGCAATCGAATCCGTGGACGGGATGCTGTTCGACCTCGGGGTGTCGTCCATGCAGCTCGATCGCACCGAGCGCGGCTTCGCCTATGCCCAGGACGCGCCGCTGGACATGCGGATGGACCCCTCGTCGCCGCTGACCGCGGCCGACATCGTCAACACCTATGACGAGGCGGAGCTGGCGAGGATCTTGCACCGCTACGGCGAGGAGCGGTTCGCGCGCCGCATCGCCGCGCACATCGTGCGCCGCCGGGCCCGCGAGCCGTTCAGGTCGACCGCGGACCTGGTGGCCCTGCTCTACGAAGCGATTCCGGCCGCGGCCCGGCGCACCGGCGGACACCCGGCCAAGCGCACCTTTCAGGCGCTGCGGGTCGCGGTCAACGACGAACTGGACACGCTGCGCAACGCGCTACCGGCCGCCCTGGACGCCCTCGACGTGGGCGGGCGCATCGTGGTGATGGCCTACCAATCGCTGGAGGACCGGATCGTCAAGCGGCTCTTTGCCCAGGCGGTCGCGTCCCGCACCCCGGTGGACCTGCCGGTCGAACTCCCCGGCCACGAGCCGCGATTCCAGTCCCTGACGCACGGCGCCGATCGGGCCGACGCCACCGAGATCGAACGCAATCCACGCAGTGCCGCAGTGCGATTGCGGGCGCTGCAACGAATGCAGTCACAGCAGGCTAGCGGGAGAGGCGACGCATGAGAGCAGAGCGCGAGACGTCGAAGCGGCGCGGCGGCAGCGATCGCCGGGGCGGGCGCGACGGCGCTGCCCGGCGGACCCGCGCGGCCGAGTCCGGATCGGCGCGGCGCGCCCGAAGCGGCCGCACCTCGGCGCCGGCCCGTGAGGCCCGCGCGCCCAAGTCAGCACCGCAGACCAGCCCCATCGCCCGGCCGGTGGAGCGGCCGGCCCGGGCCAAAAGCACTAGCCAGGCCAAGGCGCGGGCCAAGGCGCGCAAGGCCAAGGCCCCCAAGGTTGTTCGGCCTCGCCTGACCGAGCGGTTGGCCGCCCGGCTGGCCTCGATCGACCTGCGGCCGCGCACCCTGGCCAGCAAGGTCCCGTTCGTCGTGCTTATCATCGGTGCGCTGGGCATCGGGCTGGGGCTCACGCTGTGGCTGTCCACCGACTCCGCGGAACGCTCGTACAAGTTGAGTCACGCCCGGGAGCGCACCCGGTTGCTGCAGCAACAGAAGGAGGCGCTGGAGCGCGACGTGCGCGAGGCGGAGGCCGCCCCGGCGCTGGCGGAGGCGGCCCGCAAGCAAGGCATGATCCCGAGCCGGGACACCGCGCACCTGGTGCAGGATCCGTCCGGGAACTGGGTGGTGGTCGGCACGCCGAAGCCGGCCGACGGCGTTCCGCCGCCGCCGCTGAACGCCAAGCTGCCCGACGAGGCGCCCCAGCCCCCGAAGCCGCCGGCCGCTCCTCCGGAGGTCTCGATTCGGATGGAACCGGCCCCCGGCGGCCCCGTCCCGGCCCGGTCCGGGCCCGAAGCGCTGCTGCGCGCGCCCGACGGCGCGTCGACGGTGGGCGGTCAGCACCTGCCGCCGGCGGCGCCCCCGGTGCCCGGCGCGCCTGCCGCGCCCGGTGTGCCCCCCACGGGTACGCTGCCCGGCATGCCAGGCGGACCGGCGACGGGTGCATTGCCCGGCATGCCCGCTGCCCCGGTCACCGGCGCACTGCCCGGCATGCTGCCGGCGATGCCGACGCCGGGACTGCCCATGCCGGCCGGACCGGCGACCGCTCCGGCGCCCCCCGAGGTGTCGATTCCCCTGGGCGGGTTGCCGATTCCGGCTCCCGGCCAGATGCCCGCACCGTTGCCCGCCGAGATTCCGATCCCGGTGCAGTTGGGCCGCCCGGCCGCGCCGGCTCAACCGGCGGTCCCCGCCGCCCCGGTCAACGGCCTGCCCGGGCCCGCGGCCGGCGCGGCGCCAGGTGCCCCCAGGTGAGCCGCGGTGAATCCCCGCGGGCCCGCCGGTCGCAGTCGGCGCGCCCGACGCGGGGTCCCCGTAAGGACTTGGCGGGCAAGGGCGTCCGGCAACCCAAGCGCCGCCTGAAACCGCAGCAGGCCGACACCGGCCGCGACGTTCGGGAGCCGAAGCGATTCCGGAAAGCCAAGCAGGCCAAGGGTGCCGGGGCCGCGCAACGGCCCGAGGCGGTGGCGGCGGGGCACTCGGCGCGGGAGCGCCGCACCCGTCAGATCGTGCAATTGACCAGCCGCGGCGGGTCGTTCGTCTTCCGGCACCGCGCGGGCAACGTGGTCATCCTGGTGCTGATGCTGGTGGCCGCCGCCCAGCTGTTCGTCCTGCAGGTGACCAACGCCCCGTCGCTGCGGGCCCAGGCCGCCGGCCAGCTCAAGGTCACCGATGTGGAAAAGGCGGTGCGCGGCAGCATCATCGACCGTCGCAAAGACCAGCTTGCCTTCACCATCGAGTCGCGTGCGCTGACCTTTCAGCCGAAACGGATTCGTAAGCAGCTCGAGGAGGCCAAAGCCAAGAACTCGACCGCTCCCGATCCGCAGCAGCGGTTGCGCGACATCGCCAAGGAGGTTTCCAGCCGCCTGGGCAACAAGCCGGACTCGGCGACCGTGTTGAAGAAGCTGCAGACCGACGACAACTTCGTCTATCTGGCGCGCGCCGTCGATCCCGCTGTCGCCAGCGCGATCTCGGACAAGTACCCCGAGGTCGGTTCCGAGCGCCAGGATCTGCGCCAGTATCCGGGCGGATCGCTGGCGGCCAACATCGTCGGCGGCATCGACTGGGACGGGCACGGCCTGCTGGGGCTGGAAGAGGCCATGGATTCGGTGCTGTCGGGCACCGACGGCGCGGTCACCTATGACCGCGGATCCGACGGCGTGGTCATCCCGGGCAGCTACCGCAACCGGCACCGGGCGGTCAACGGTTCGATGGTCCAGCTGACCCTCGACGACGACATCCAGTTCTACGTCCAGCAGCAGGTCCAGCAGGCCAAGAATGTCTCTGGCGCGCACAATGTTTCGGCCGTCGTGCTGGACGCCAAGACCGGCGAAGTGCTGGCCATGGCCAACGACAACACGTTCGACCCCTCGCAGGACATCGGGCGCCAAGGCGACAAACAGCTGGGCAATCTGGCCGTGTCCTCGCCGTTCGAGCCCGGCTCGGTGAACAAGGTGATCACCGCCTCGTCGGTCATCGAGTACGGCCTGTCCAATCCCGATGAGGTGCTGCAGGTCCCCGGCACCCTCCAGATGGGCGGGGTGTCCATCCACGACGCGTGGGACCACGGCGTGATGCCCTACACCACCACCGGTGTGTTCGGAAAGTCCTCCAACGTCGGCACTTTGATGCTCGCGCAGCGCGTCGGCCCGGAGCGCTTCTACGACATGGTCCGCAAATTCGGTCTGGGCCAGCGCACCAACGTGGGCCTGCCGGGTGAGAGCGCCGGGCTGGTGCCGCCGATCGACCAGTGGTCGGGCAGCACCTTCTCGAACCTGCCTATCGGCCAAGGTCTTTCGATGACGCTGCTGCAGATGACCGGCATGTACCAGGCGATCGCCAACGACGGATTGCGGATACCGCCGCGAATCATCAAGGCCACCATCGCCCCCGACGGCACCCGCACCGAGGAGCCGCGTCCGGACGGCGTGCGGGTGGTGTCGCCGCAGACGGCGCAGACCGTGCGCAACATGCTGCGCGCCGTCGTGCAAAAGGACCCGATGGGCTACCAGCAGGGCACCGGTTCCGCCGGCGCGGTGACGGGCTACCAGATGGCCGGCAAGACGGGTACCGCCCAGCAGATCAACCCGGCCTGCGGCTGCTACTTCGACAACGTCTACTGGATCACGTTCGCGGGGATGGCGACCGTCGACAATCCCCGGTACGTCATCGGCATCATGATGGACAACCCCGAGCGCAACGCCGACGGGACGCCGGGCCACTCGGCGGCCCCGCTGTTCCACAACATCGCCGGCTGGCTGATGCAGCGCGAGAACGTGCCGCTGTCGCCCGACCCCGGGCCGCCGCTGACGCTGCAGGCCACCTAGCCCTAGCGACCTCGCCAGGGCCGAGCCGGACCTTCCGTCGGCGCGCGCATCGCCTCGTGGCCGGTCGCGGCTAGGTAGGGTGTCATGGCCGATCATGAGGATCGCGCGGCGTCGGAGGGAGGTGTGAGAAGAAGTGGTGCTGCCCACTGGGTTACGCCCCAGCGCCGTCGCCGGCGTGCGGTTGCCCGCGCTCGCCGAGCAGGTGGGAGCGGTCCCGGCCGACGTCGCAGGTCAGGGCGCCGTCGTGCCCGACGTGGCGATCACCGGCGTGACGCTGCGCGCCCAGGACGTGCTGCCCGGTGACCTGTTCGCCGCGTTGCCCGGCCTGACCACGCACGGGGCCCGCTATGCCGCGGAGGCGATCGAACGCGGCGCGATCGCCGTGCTCACCGATGCCGCCGGGGTCGCGGAGATGAGCGCCGCCGGCGCCCCGCCCGTGCCGACGCTGGTGCACCCCGACCCCCGCGGCGTGCTCGGCGGCCTGGCCGCCACGGTGTACGGGAACCCGTCGCAGCGGCTGGCCGTTATCGGCATCACCGGCACCTCCGGCAAGACCACCACCACCTACCTGGTCGAATCCGGCCTGCGGGCCGCCGGGCGCAGGTGCGGGCTGATCGGCACCATCGGCATTCGCATCGACGGCGCCGACATCCCCAGCGCGTTGACCACCCCGGAGGCGCCCGCGCTGCAGGCGATGCTGGCGGCCATGGCCGAGCAGGGTGTCGACACCGTGGTCATGGAGGTCTCCAGCCACGCGCTGGCGCTGGGCCGGGTGGACGGAACCGGTTTTGCGGTAGGCGGTTTCACCAACCTGTCCCGCGATCACCTTGACTTTCACCCGACCATGGAAGACTACTTCAACACCAAAGCCCTGTTGTTCGAGCCGAATTCGCCGCTGCGGGCGCGCCGCGCGGTGGTGTGCGTCGACGACGAGGCCGGGCGGGCCATGGCGGATCGAGCCGGCGACGCCGTCACCGTCAGCGCCGAGGGCCGGCCGGCGAATTGGCGCGCCGTCGACGTCGCCCCGTTGGGCGCCGGGGGACAACAGTTCTCCGTCATCGACCCCGCCGGCGCGCGGTACCAGGTCGGGGTCCCGCTGCCCGGCCACTACAACATCGCCAATTGCCTTGTGGCGCTGGCCCTTCTGGATGCGGTCGGGGTGACGCCGGAGCAGGCGGCGCCGGGGCTGCGGCAGACCCGCGTGCCGGGGCGCATGGAACAGATCGACGCCGGCCAGGAGTTTTTGGCGCTGGTCGACTACGCCCACAAGCCAGGCGCTCTGCGCGCGGTGCTGAGCACGCTGGCGCGTCCGGGTCGCCGGGTGGCGGTGGTGTTCGGCGCCGGCGGCGAGCGCGACCCGGGCAAGCGGGCGCCGATGGGCGCGACGGCCGCCGAGCTGGCCGATCTGGTGGTCGTCACGGACGACAATCCGCGCGGCGAAGACCCGTCGGCGATTCGCCGGGAGATCCTGGCCGGGGTGACCGAAAGTGGCTGCGCGACAGAAGTTGTCGAGATCGCCGACCGGCGCGAGGCGATCCGGCACGCGGTCGGCTGGGCCAGGCCCGGCGACGTGGTGCTGATCGCCGGCAAGGGCCACGAAACCGGGCAGCGCGCCGGTGACGTGGTCCGCCCCTTCGACGACCGCGTCGAGTTGGCGCGGGCGTTGGAGGATCGCGCATGATCGACCTGACCGTCGCCCAGATCGCCGACATCGTCGGGGGCACCCTGTCCGACATCTCGCCCGAGGACGCCGCGCACCGCCACGTCACCGGGACGGTGGAGTTCGACTCGCGTGCCGTCGGGCCGGGCGGGCTGTTCCTGGCGCTGCCCGGCGCACGCTCGGACGGGCACGACCATGCGGCCTCGGCGGTGGCGGCCGGCGCGGTCGCGGTGCTGGCAGCGCGGCCGGTCGGGGTCCCCGCCATCGTCGTCGCACCCGCGGGGGTTTCGGGATCGCGGGCCGGGGTCCTCGAGCACGACCCGGACGGCTCGGGTGCCGCGGTGCTGGCCGCGCTGGCCAGGCTGGCCATGGCGGTGGCCGCCGAACTGGTGGCGGGCGGGCTGACGATCGTCGGCATCACCGGGTCGTCGGGAAAGACCTCGACCAAGGACCTGGTGGCCGCCGTGCTGGCGCCGCTGGGTCAGGTGGTGGCCCCGCCCGGGTCCTTCAACAACGAGCTGGGCCACCCCTGGACGGTGCTGCGCGCGACGGCCGACACCGACTATTTGGTTCTGGAGATGTCGGCCCGCCACCCCGGCAACATCGCCGCGCTGGCCGACATCGCCACGCCCTCCATCGGCGTGGTGCTCAACGTCGGCACCGCTCACCTCGGCGAGTTCGGCTCGCGCGAGGCCATTGCCCAAACGAAATCCGAACTGCCACAATCTGTTCCAGCTTCCGGCGTGGTGATCTTGAACGCCGACGATCCGGCCGTGGCGGCCATGGCCGACGTGACCGCGGCCCGGGTGGTCCGGGTCAGCCGCGCCGAGCACACCAACGCGGGCCCCAGCGACCTGTGGGCCGGGCCGGTGTCGCTCGACGAGCTGGCCAGGCCGCGGTTCACGCTGCACCGGCGCGACGCCGCCGGGGTGGCGCAGGTGGCGGTGCAGCTCGGCGTCTACGGCGATCACCAGGTCGGCAACGCGCTGAGCGCCGCCGCGGTCGCCCTGGAATGCGGCGCCGACCTCGAACAGGTGGCGGCCGCCCTGGCCGGGGCGGGCCCGGTGTCGCGGCACCGGATGCACGTCACCACCCGCGAAGACGGCGTTACCGTGATCGACGATGCCTACAACGCCAACCCCGATTCCATGCGGGCCGGGTTGCAGGCGCTGGCGTGGATCGCCCACGGCGGGGGCGAGGGCGGCCCCGCCGAAAAGCGCAGGAGCTGGGCGGTGCTCGGCGAGATGGCCGAGCTCGGCGAGGACGCCATCCTCGAGCACGATCGCGTCGGCCGGCTGGCCGTGCGCTTAGATGTGTCTCGACTCGTTGTCGTGGGAAGTGGGAGGTCGATGAGCGCCATGCACCACGGAGCGGTCATGGAGGGTTCGTGGGGCGCCGCCGATAAGGGGGCCGTCAACGTCGCCGACAGCGACGCCGCCCTGGAGTTGCTGCGAGCCGAGCTGCAACCCGGCGACGTGGTGCTGGTGAAGGCGTCGAACTCGGCCGGGCTGGGCGCGCTGGCGGACGTGCTGGCCCGTGACGATCGCGAGGGCGGCGAAGCCGGGCGAAGCGGGTCGTCACCATCGAGCCGTGACGATCGCGAGGGCGGCGAAGCCGGGCGAAGCGGGTCGTCACCAGCAGAAGGCTCGGACGACCGCGGGACGCGCGCATGAGGCAGATCCTGATCGCGGTGGCCGTCGCGCTGACCGTGTCGATCCTGTTGACCCCGGCCCTGATCCGGTTGTTCACCCGGCAGGGTTTCGGCCACCACACCCGCGAGGACGGCCCGCCCACCCACCACGCCAAACGGGGCACGCCGTCGATGGGCGGCGTGGCGATCCTGGCCGGCATCTGGGCGGGCTATTTGGGCACCCACCTGGCCGGGCTGGCCTTCGACGGTGAAGGCATCACCGTGTCGGGCCTGCTGGTGCTCGGGCTGGCCACCGTGCTCGGCGTCGTCGGATTCCTCGACGACCTGATCAAGATCCGCCGGTCGCGCAACCTCGGCCTGAACAAGACTGCCAAGACGATCGGGCAGGTCGCCGCCGCGGTGCTGTTCGGCGTGCTGGCGCTGCGGTTCCGCAATAACAACGGCCTGACCCCGGCCAGCGCCGACCTGTCCTACGTGCGCGAGATCGCCACCGTCACCCTGGCGCCGGGGCTGTTTGTGTTGTTCTGCGTGATCGTCGTCAGCGCGTGGTCCAACGCGGTGAACTTCACCGACGGCCTGGACGGGCTGGCCGCCGGTTGCATGGCGATGGTCACCGCCGCCTACGTGCTGATCACCTTCTGGCAGTACCGCAACGCCTGCGTCACTGCGCCGGGGCTGGGTTGCTACAACGTGCGCGATCCGCTGGACCTGGCGCTGGTCGCGGCCGCCACCGCGGGCGCCTGCATCGGCTTTCTGTGGTGGAACGCCGCGCCCGCCAAGATCTTCATGGGCGACACCGGATCGCTGGCGTTGGGCGGCATCATCGCGGGTATCTCGGTGACCAGCCGCACCGAGATCCTCGCCGTCGTGCTGGGTTCGCTGTTCGTCGCCGAGGTCAGCTCGGTCGTGTTGCAGATCCTGACCTTTCGGACCACCGGGCGCCGGGTGTTCCGGATGGCACCCTTTCATCACCATTTCGAACTGGCCGGCTGGGCCGAAACCACGGTCATCATCCGCTTCTGGCTGCTCACCGCGATCGCCTGCGGCCTGGGCGTGGCCCTGTTCTACGGTGAGTGGCTGGGCGCGATCGGTGCCTGATGAGCGGCTCTGATCCAGTGCAAGACCCCCTGGCGCCGGGCGCGCCGGTGCTGGTCGCCGGCGGCCGGGTCACGGGCAGGGCCGCGCTGGCGGTGCTGACCCGGTTCGGCGCGGTGCCCACGGTGTGCGACGACGACCCGGCCACGCTGCGCGGCTACGCCGACGCCGGCGTGGCGACCGCGTCCACCGCGACGGCCACCGAGCAGATCTCCCGCTTCGCGCTGGTGGTCACCAGTCCCGGCTTCTCGCCGACGACGCCGCTGCTGGTGGCCGCCGCGGCCGCCGGGGTGCCGATCTGGGGCGACGTGGAGCTGGCCTGGCGGCTCGACGCCGCGGGCCGGTACGGGCCGCCGCGGCGCTGGCTGGTGGTCACCGGGACCAACGGCAAAACGACCACGACGTCGATGCTGCACGCCATGCTGACCGCCGGCGGGCGGCGCAGCCTGCTGTGCGGCAACATCGGCGACCCGGTGCTCGACGTCCTGGAGCAACCCGCCGAGGTGCTGGCCGTCGAGCTGTCCAGCTTCCAATTGCATTGGGCGCCTTCGCTGAAGCCCGAGGCCGGCGCGGTGCTCAACATCGCCGAGGACCACCTCGACTGGCACGGCAGCATGGCCGCCTACGCCGCGACGAAGGCGCGGGTGCTCGATGGCCGGGTGGCGGTGGTGGGCCTGGACGACCGCCGGGCGGCGGCGCTGCTGGACACCGCCGCGGCGCCGGTGCGCGTCGGCTTCCGGCTGGGTGAACCGGCCGCGGGGGAGCTGGGCGTGCGCGACGGCCAGTTGGTGGACCGCGCGTTCGCCGACGACCTGGCGCTGCTGCCGGTCGACTCCATCCCGGTGCCGGGGCCGGTCGGGGTGCTCGACGCGCTGGCCGCCGCGGCGCTGGCGCGCAGCGTCGACGTGCCGGCCGAGGCGATCGCGGCCGCGATCGCCACGTTTCGGGTGGGCCGGCACCGGGCCGAGGTCGTGGCCGTCGCCGACGGAATCACCTACGTCGACGACTCCAAGGCCACCAACCCGCACGCCGCCGAGGCGTCCGTGCTCGCCTACCCCCGGGTCGTGTGGATCGCCGGCGGCCTGCTCAAGGGCGCGTCGGTCGACGCCGAGGTCTCCAGGATGGCGTCGCGGCTGGTCGCGGCGGTGCTCATCGGCCGAGATCGGCAATTGGTTGCAGAGGCGTTATCGCGACACGCGCCGGATGTCCCCGTCCTGCACGTTGTGACAGGCGAGGATGCTGATATGGATGCGACTGCTGTGGTTTTTGGGGCAGATGTGACAGAAGTGAAACAATTCGGCGACAAGCAACATCCCGGGGACAACGTGGGCACGGCGGTCATGAACGCGGCGGTCGCCGCGGCTCGTACCGTAGCCAAGCCCGGTGACACCGTCCTGCTGGCTCCGGCGGGCGCATCGTTCGACCAATTCGCGGGTTACGCCGACCGTGGCGACGCCTTCGCCGCCGCCGTGCATGCGGCGCTCCGGTAGGGCGGGCGTGGATAACGCACTGACCCGGCGGCTGCGCCGGGGTAAAGACACCACCGAGACGGCCGCGGCCGAGGCCCATGCGGCCGACGATGCCGACGCCGATGCCGCCGACGCCCCGGCAGCCGAGACCGACAAGAAGGCCGACAGGAAGGCCGACAAGAAGGCCGACGCGCCGCAGACGAAGGACAAGCCCGCCAAAGACGGCGGTGCGCACGGCAGGTTCGGCGCCTGGCTGGGCCGGCCCATGACGTCGTTTCACCTGATCATCGCCGTGGCGGGGCTACTGACGACGCTCGGGCTGATCATGGTGCTCTCGGCGTCGGGCGTGCGGTCCTACGACGCCGACGGGTCGGCCTGGGTGATCTTCGGCAAGCAGGTGTTGTGGACCGTGGTCGGGCTCATCGCCTGCTACGCCTCCCTGCGGATGTCGGTGCGGTTCATCCGGCGGGTCGCATTCACCGGTTACGTCGTCACCGTCATCCTGCTGGTGCTGGTGCTCGTTCCCGGTATCGGCAACCTGGCCAACGGATCTCGTAAATGGTTCGTGGTCGCGGGTTTCTCGATGCAGCCCTCCGAGCTGGCCAAGATCGCCTTCGCCATCTGGGGCGCCCACATGCTGGCCGCCCGCCGCCTGGAGCGGGCGACCCTGCGGGAATTGCTGATCCCCCTGGTGCCGGCGGCGGTGATCGCGCTCGCGCTGATCGTGGCGCAGCCCGACCTCGGGCAGACGGTGTCGCTGGGCATCATCCTGCTGGCCCTGTTGTGGTACGCCGGCCTGCCGCTGCGCGTGTTCGTCACCTCGTTGCTGGCCGTGTTCGTGGCCGGCGCGATCCTGGCCATGTCGGCCGGCTACCGGTCGGACCGGGTACGGTCCTGGATCAACCCGGAGAACGACCCGCAGGACACCGGCTACCAGGCCCGGCAGGCGAAGTTCGCGCTCGCGCACGGCGGCATCTTCGGCGACGGCCTGGGCCAGGGCGTGGCCAAGTGGAACTACCTGCCCAACGCTCACAACGACTTCATCTTCGCGATCATCGGCGAGGAGCTCGGCTTCATCGGCGCCTTCGCGCTGCTGGTGCTGTTCGGGCTGTTCGCCTACACCGGGATGCGGATCGCGCGCCGCTCGGCCGATCCGTTCCTGCGGCTGCTGACGGCCACCACGACGATGTGGGTGCTGGGGCAGGCGTTCATCAACATCGGCTACGTCATCGGCATCCTGCCGGTGACCGGCATTCAGCTGCCACTCATTTCCGCCGGTGGAACGTCCACCGCGGCAACACTTTTCATGATCGGCATCATGGCCAACGCTGCCCGTCACGAGCCGGAAGCGGTGGCCGCTCTGCGGGCCGGCCGCGACGACAAGGTGAACCGGATCCTGCGGCTGCCGCTGCCCGAGCCCTACTCGCCGACGCGCCTGGAGGCGTTCCGCGACCGCAAGCGGGCCCGCCCGAAGGCCGCCTCGCAATCGGGCGAAGCCCCACGCAAGGCCGCCGGGGCGCCCGGCCGCAAGCCCGCCCGCAAGGCCTCCCCGAAGGTAGAGGGTCCGCAGCGGCCGGCGCTGCCGAGAACGGCCGGCCGGCCGGCTCGCCAGACTGGAGGTACCGCCCGATCGCGGGCCAGGCATCATGGATCTGGCCAGCGCCGCGTCAGCCAGGCGGCAGGCCAGCGTCAGCCACGACGCGCACGCGCACTGGAAGGTCAGCGTTACGGGTGAACGACACGGTCAACAAGCCGACCGGCGGGCGGGGGGCAAACCCCTTGCCCGCCGGTGCCGCGTTGCCCTCTTTTACGCCCGAAAAGCCCCTGTCGGTCGTGCTGGCCGGTGGGGGAACCGCCGGTCACGTCGAGCCGGCGATGGCCGTCGCGGACGCGCTCAGCGCGCTCGATCCGCAGGTCCGCATCACCGCGCTGGGCACCGCGCGCGGGCTGGAAACCAGGCTGGTGCCCGAGCGCGGCTATGACCTCGAGCTGATCACGCCGGTGCCGCTGCCGCGC
This sequence comes from Mycobacterium sp. 1245801.1, assembly GCF_001673055.1. Taxonomy (NCBI): domain Bacteria; kingdom Bacillati; phylum Actinomycetota; class Actinomycetes; order Mycobacteriales; family Mycobacteriaceae; genus Mycobacterium; species Mycobacterium sp. 1245801.1. The sequence continues at coordinate 95,400 of NZ_LZKY01000006.1, read as the reverse complement.
AAGCCCAGCGGCGACTTGGCGCGGCTGCCCTCGCGGGTGTGGCGGGCCGTTCGCGAGACCCGCGCCGTGCTCAGGGCGGTCGACGCCGACGTGATCATCGGCTTCGGGGGATACGTGGCCCTGCCGGCCTATCTCGCCGCCCGCGGTGTCTCGCCGCGCAAGCCGCGGATCCCGGTGGTGATCCACGAGGCCAATGCCAGCGCCGGGCTGGCCAACCGGGTCGGCGCCCGCAGCGCCGAGCGGGTGCTGTCCGCGGTGGCCGATTGCGGCCTGCCGCGCGCCGAGGTGGTCGGGGTGCCGGTGCGCATGGCCATCACCTCGCTGGACCGCGCGGCGCTGCGTGCGCAGGCGCGCAGGCACTTCGGCTTCGCCGACGACGCCCGGGTGCTGCTGGTGTTCGGCGGCTCGCAGGGCGCGGCCTCGCTGAACCGGGCCGTTTCGGGCGCGGCCGCCGAGTTCGCCGCCGCCGGCGTGGCGGTCCTCCATGCGCACGGCCCCAAGAACACGCTGGAGTTGCGCGAACCCGACCCCGGTGACCCGCCCTACGTGGCGGTGCCCTACCTGGACCGGATGGACCTGGCCTATTCGGCCGCCGACCTGGTGATCTGCCGATCCGGTGCGATGACGGTCGCCGAGGTGTCGGCGGTCGGCCTGCCGGCCATCTACGTGCCCCTGCCGATCGGCAACGGCGAGCAGCGGCTCAACGCGCTGCCGGTGGTCAACGCCGGTGGCGGCATGATCGTCGCGGACGCCGACCTGACGCCCGAGCTGGTGGCCCGCGAGGTGGCGGGGCTCATGGGCGACCCGCCGCGGCTGGCGGCCATGACCACCGCCGCCGCGCTGGTCGGACACCCCGACGCGGCCCGGCGGGTGGCCCAGGCGGCGCTGGACATCGCCAGGAAGGCGCAGCTCGGCCGCCAGAGTGGCCGGTGGGCCGGGAGAACCCGGTGAACACCCCGCAGCTGCCGCCCGAGCTGCAGCGCGTGCACATGGTCGGCATCGGGGGAGCCGGCATGTCGGGCATCGCGCGCATCCTGCTCGACCGCGGCGGGCTGGTATCCGGTTCGGACGCCAAGGAGTCACGCGGCATCCACGCGCTGCGCGCCCGCGGCGCGCAGATCAACATCGGGCATGACGCCGCCGCGCTGGACCTGTTGCCCGGCGGCGTCACCGCCGTCATCACCACCCACGCCGCCATCCCGAAGACCAACCCGGAGCTGGTCGAGGCCCGCCGGCGCGGCATCCCGGTGATCCTGCGGCCGGCCGTGCTGGCCAAGCTGATGGACGGGCGCACCACGCTGATGGTCACCGGCACGCACGGCAAGACGACGACGACGTCGATGCTCATCGTGGCGCTGCAGCACTGCGGACGCGACCCGTCCTTCGCGGTCGGCGGCGAGATGGGGGAGGCCGGCACCAACGCCCACCACGGCAGCGGCGACTGCTTCGTCGCCGAGGCCGACGAAAGCGACGGCTCGCTGCTCGAGTACACGCCCAACGTCGCCGTGGTCACCAACATCGAGACCGACCACCTGGACTTCTACGGCAGCGCCGACGCCTATGTCGCCGTGTTCGACGCCTTCGTGGAGCGACTGGCCCCCGGCGGCGCGCTGGTGGTGTGCGTCGATGATCCGGGGGCACAGGCGCTGGCCAGACGTACGGCCGAGCTGGGCATCCGGGTGCTGCGGTACGGATCGGTGTCGCAGGACGGGTCATCGCGCCCGGGCGAGGAGCTGGCCGCGACGTTGCTCTCGTGGCAGCAGCAGGGCACCGAGGCCGTCGCGCAGATCCGGCTGGCCCCCGAACTCGACCCGGAGCAGCACCCGCGGGTGATGCGGTTGTCGGTGCCCGGCCGCCACATGGCGCTCAACGCGATGGGTGCGCTGCTGGCGGCGCTCGAGATCGGCGCCCCGGCCGACGCCGTGCTGGACGGCCTAGCCGGCTTCGAGGGCGTGCGCCGCCGGTTCGAACTGGTGGGCAGCGCGGCCTCGGTGCGGGTGTTCGACGACTACGCCCACCACCCCACCGAGATCGTCGCCACGCTGGCGGCGGTCCGCACCCTGCTCGAGCAAAGCGGTGACGGCCGCAGTATCGCGGTGTTCCAACCCCATTTGTATTCGCGGACAAAGGCTTTCGCCGAAGAGTTCGGGCGGGCGCTGGACGCGGCGGACCAGGTGTTCGTTCTCGACGTCTACGGCGCGCGCGAACAACCGCTGGCCGGTGTCAGCGGCGCCAGTGTCGCCGAGCATGTCAGCGTGCCGGTGCGCTACCTGCCGCACTTCTCCGCGGCCGCCGAGCAGGTGGCCGCGGTCGCCGCGCCCGGCGACGTCATCGTGACCATGGGAGCCGGCGACGTGACCCTGCTCGGGCCCGAGATCGTGACGGCGTTGCGGGTGCGGGCCAACCGCGGCGCCCCCGGGGCGTTGCGATGACGGAGCCGGACGACCCGGTCCCGACCGACGTGGCCGGGGCACGGGCCGCCGGTCAGCCGTCCGGCGCCGACGACATCGCGGTCACCGAACCGCTCGTCACCGGTACAGGCGCGGAGCGGGGTGACGCCGGCCCCCAGCCCGATCAGGCCGAGGTCGAGGGACCACGCCGGCGTGCCCGCCGGGAACGCGCCGAACGCCGCGCCGCGCAGGCCCGCGCCACCGCCATCGAAGAGGCGCGCCGCGAGGCCAAGCGCCGGGCCAGCGGGCGGCTGGTCACCGAGCCCAAACCCGTTGCGCGCGGGGTCGTTCGGGGCCTGAAGATGCTGCTGGCGACCATCCTGCTGGTGGTCGTCGGCATCGGGCTGGCCTTGATCCTCTACTTCACGCCGGCGATGTCGGCCCGCAACATCGTGGTCGTCGGCACCGGGGTGGTCACCCGGGAAGAGGTCCTGGAGGCGGCGCACGTGCGGCCCGGAACGCCGCTGCTGCAGATCAACACCAGCCAGGTGGCCGACCGGGTGGCGGCGATCCGGCGGGTGGCCAGCGCGCGGGTGCAGCGCCAGTACCCGTCGGCGCTGCGGATCACCATCGTGGAGCGAGTTCCGGTGGCGGTCAAGGACTTTCCCGACGGCCCGCATCTGTTCGACCGCGACGGCGTGGACTTCGCGACCGGCCCGCCGCCCCCGGCCCTGCCGTACCTCGACGTCGCCGACCCGGGTCCGAACGACCCGGCCACCAAGGCCGCCCTGCAGGTGCTGACCGCGCTGCGGCCCGAGGTCGGAGGCCAGGTCGGCCGGATCGCGGCGCCCTCGGTCGCCTCGATCACCCTGACACTCGGCGACGGCCGGGTGGTGATCTGGGGCACTACCGACCGCACCGACGAGAAGGCCGAGAAGCTGGCCGCGCTGTTGACGCAGCCCGGCAAGACCTACGACGTGTCCAGCCCGGACCTGCCGACGGTCAAGTAGCGATCTTCGTCACGTCGTCCGCCCCGATCCGCCGTCGAGCAGCGCTCACGCCGCCGCGACGCACCAAAATTGCCCAAAATTTGCGGGGCGCGTGTCGGCGCGCCTGCGGGGTTAGGGCGCGCCCTACCCATACCGTTCTGGTTGCGCGCCACTACTTGACATAACTCTAACTCTATGGTTGAGGTTGAGGGTTTGCCAGGGAGGGGCCGCGACGTCCGGAGGAGCCCACCGCCGGGAGAGCTGAGCCAAGCCCATCAGGGAGGAAGACGAATGATGACCCCCCCGCACAACTACCTGGCCGTGATCAAGGTCGTGGGTATCGGTGGCGGCGGCGTCAACGCCGTCAACCGGATGATCGAACAAGGCCTCAAAGGCGTGGAGTTCATCGCCATCAACACCGACGCGCAGGCGCTGTTGATGAGTGATGCCGACGTCAAACTCGACGTCGGGCGCGAATCCACGCGTGGCCTGGGCGCCGGGGCGGACCCGGAGGTCGGCCGCAAGGCCGCCGAGGACGCCAAGGACGAGATCGAGGAGCTGCTGCGCGGCGCGGACATGGTGTTCGTCACCGCCGGCGAGGGCGGCGGAACCGGCACCGGCGGCGCGCCCGTCGTCGCCAGCATCGCGCGCAAGCTGGGCGCGCTGACCGTCGGCGTGGTCACCCGCCCGTTCTCGTTCGAGGGCAAGCGGCGCGGCAACCAGGCCGAGAGCGGCATCTCGGCGCTGCGCGAGAGCTGCGACACGCTGATCGTGATCCCCAACGACCGGCTGCTGCAGATGGGCGACGCCGCGGTCTCGCTGATGGACGCCTTCCGCAGCGCCGACGAGGTGCTGCTCAACGGTGTGCAGGGCATCACCGACCTGATCACCACCCCGGGCCTGATCAACGTGGACTTCGCCGACGTCAAGGGCATCATGTCCGGCGCGGGCACGGCCCTGATGGGTATCGGCTCCGCCCGCGGCGAGGGCCGCTCGCTCAAGGCCGCCGAGATCGCCATCAACTCGCCGCTGCTGGAAGCCTCGATGGAGGGCGCGCACGGCGTGCTGATGTCGATTGCCGGCGGCAGCGACCTGGGCCTGTTCGAGATCAACGAGGCGGCCTCGCTGGTGCAGGACGCCGCCCACCAGGACGCCAACATCATCTTCGGCACCGTGATCGACGACTCGCTGGGCGACGAGGTGCGCGTCACCGTCATCGCCGCGGGCTTCGATGCCGCCGGCGCCGGCCGCAAACCCGTCATCGGCGGCAGCGCCGACAAGGAGGAAAAGGGCGGTGCGCACCGGATCGAGTCGGCAAAGGCGGGCAAGCTCACCTCGACGTTGTTCGAACCGGTCGACGCGGTCAGCGTGCCGGTTCACACCAACGGCTCGACCTTGAATATCGGCGGCGATGACGACGACGTCGACGTGCCGCCCTTCATGCGTCGCTGAGATATGCCGGTGACCCTGGATCCCCGGCCGCGACGGTCGGGGCCGCCTGTTAGACAGGGCATCTCCGATACTGGTCACGTGAGCGTTCGCATTCGACGGGTGACCACCACCCGCGCCGGTGGTGTCTCGAAGCCGCCCTTCGACAGCTTCAACCTCGGCGACCACGTCGGGGACGACCCCGCGGCGGTGGCCGACAACCGCGCCCGGCTGGCCGCGGCCATCGGGCTGCGCGGCGCTCGGGTGGTGTGGATGAACCAGGTCCACGGCGATCGGGTCGAGGTGGTCGACGGGGCGCGCGACACCGCGGTCGACGACACGGACGCGTTGGTGACCCGCACCGCGCGTCTCGCGCTGGCGGTGGTGACCGCCGATTGCGTTCCGGTGTTGCTGGCCGACGCGCGTGCCGGTGTGGCCGCGGCGGTGCACGCCGGTCGGGTCGGCGCACAGCGCGGGGTGGTGGCCCGCACGCTGGAGACGATGGTGGAGCTCGGCGCGCGGCCCGAAGACATTTCGGCGCTCCTGGGTCCGGCGGTCAGCGGCCGCAATTACGAAGTGCCCGCGGCGATGGCCGACGAGGTCGAGGCGGCGTTGCCGGGCAGCCGGACCACCACCGGGGCGGGCACGCCCGGGCTGGATCTGCGTGCCGGAATCGCTTGGCAGCTAAGGAATTTAGGCGTGACGGCCATCGACATCGATCCGCGCTGCACGGTGGACGACCCGGCCTTGTTCAGTCACCGCCGGGACGCGCCGACCGGGCGGCTGGCCTCACTGGTCTGGATGGAGTGATTGCGATGGCGGCCCCGAACAGTCGAAGCGACCGCGAATCGGAATTGACCCACGCGTTGGCGTCGGTGCGCTCGCGCCTGGCCGCCGCAGCGGAAGCGGCGGGCCGCAACGTCGGCGAAATCGAAGTTCTGCCGATTACCAAATACTTTCCAGCAACCGACGTTGTGACTTTGTCCCGATTGGGTTGTCGCGCCGTCGGCGAATCGCGGGACCAGGAGGCGACGGCGAAAGTGGCCGAAGTCACCCGGCTGCTGGCGGCGTCCGCGCGGGCGGGCGTGGGAAATCCAAGCTGGCACATGGTCGGTCACATCCAGCGGAACAAGGCACGGTCGGTGGCGCGCTGGGCGCACACCGCTCACTCCGTCGACAGCGCTCATCTGGTGACCGCGCTGGACAAGGGGGTGGCCGCGGCGCTTTCCGACGGCCGTCGCACCTTCCCGATGCGGATCTATGTCCAAGTCAGCCTCGACGGCGACGAGTCTCGCGGTGGCGTCGACATATCCCGGCCGGGAGCCGTCGATCAGGTGTGCGACCAGGTCGAGGAGTCCAAGAACCTGGACCTGGTGGGGCTGATGGGGATTCCGCCGCTGGACTCGGACCCCGAAGAGGCCTTTGACCGGCTCCGATCCGAGCATCGACGGGTTCTCGAATCCCACCGCAACGCCGTCGGGCTGTCCGCCGGCATGTCGAACGACTTCGAAATCGCCGTCAAACACGGTTCGACGTGTGTGCGTGTCGGTACCGCGCTAATGGGCCCGCGGCGGTTACCGTCACCGTAAGTAGTCACTGCAGTAACAGCTTTATCACTAACACCAGTACTCCCAGGGGCTAGAAGGGTCAACGCAATGAGCACACTGCACAAAGTCAAGGCCTATTTCGGTATGGCCCCAATGGACGACTACGAGGACGAGTATTACGACGACCACGCGCCGTCCCGTGGTTTCCCGCGCCCGCGATTTGACGACGGATACGGTCGCTACGAGCAAGACGACTACGACGATCCGCGCCGCGAACCCGCCGACTACCCGCCGCCCGCCGGCTACCGCGGCGGCTACGGGGACGAGCCGCGCTACGGCGCCGTCCACCCCCGCGAGTTCGACCGCGCCGAGCGCGGCGGCGGCCCGCGCTTCGGGTCGTGGTTGCGCAACTCCACCCGCGGCGCGCTGGCGATGGACCCGCGCCGGATGGCGATGATGTTCGAAGAGGGCCACCCGCTGTCGAAGATCACCACGCTGCGGCCCAAGGACTACAGCGAGGCCCGCACCATCGGCGAGCGTTTCCGCGACGGCACCCCGGTGATCATGGACCTGGTGTCGATGGACAACGCCGACGCCAAGCGGCTCGTCGACTTCGCGGCCGGCTTGGCCTTCGCCTTGCGCGGCTCGTTCGACAAAGTCGCCACCAAGGTGTTCCTGCTGTCGCCCGCCGACGTCGACGTGTCCCCGGAGGAGCGCCGCCGGATCGCCGAAACCGGTTTCTACGCTTACCAATAGGCGCATCCGCCGCCCCGATCCGCAGCGGCGGCTCGGTCACCCGAGCCACCGCAAGGGTGACGTGAGATAGGGGCTCTTACTCGGAGTCGGTAGGCTGGCAGGCGCCGCGCTGGTCCGCGGCGCTTGGCCATCGCTGAGCATCGCTTGTCATCTCATGGGTAAGGTCGGGGCACTTCAGTTGGTGTTGTTCTTTCAGATCCTCGGGTTTGCGCTGTTCATCTTCTGGCTGCTGCTCATCGCTCGGGTCGTCGTCGAGTTCATCCGCTCGTTCAGCCGGGATTGGCATCCCACCGGCATCACCGTCGTGGTGCTCGAGATCATCCTGTCGATCACCGATCCGCCGGTGAAATTGCTGCGCCGGCTCATCCCGCAACTCACCATCGGAGCGGTCCGCTTCGACCTGTCGATCATGGTGCTGTTGCTCGTCGCGTTCATCGGCATGCAACTGGCCTTCGGCGCCGCCGCATAGGGCGCCCGGAGGCCCGCCGGGCGGACCGTCGGAGCTAACGCATTCCGCCCCGGAGACGGTTCGGACACGTTTTAGCGTCGGTTTGGTTCCCCCGATTTAAAATTTCTAAGGTTTCGGATTTTATTGCCCTCAATGTTTGAAATTGGTCCTTATTTATTGGGCTAATCAGCAACGGTCGCGCCTGGTGTGACAGGATGGACGGCAGTTGCACTACGGCTACCACTGCGTTCTACACTTTTCAGAACGTTCGAGAAGGAACTTGAGGGGACGAAACAATGCCGCTTACACCAGCCGACGTCCACAATGTGGCGTTCAGTAAGCCACCGATCGGCAAGCGGGGCTACAACGAAGACGAGGTGGATGCCTTCCTCGATCTGGTGGAAGCCGAGCTGACGCGGCTCATCGAAGAGAACAGCGATCTGCGCCAACGAATCGAGGAGCTGGACCACGAGCTGGCCTCCGGCGGTGGCTCGGCCACTCCGGCCGCGGCCGCCGCCCCCACCCAGGCCATTCCTGTGCGTGAGCCGGTCCCCGAACCGGAACCGGTCAAGCCGGCGCCGGCCGCAGCCCCGACCGCCGCGGCCAACAACGAGGAACAGGCCATGAAGGCCGCTCGGGTGCTGACGCTGGCGCAGGACACCGCCGACCGCCTGACCACGACCGCCAAGGCCGAGTCGGAGAAGATGCTGGCCGACGCCCGCGCCAATGCCGACCAGATTCTCAGCGAGGCGCGCAGCACCGCCGAGACCACCGTCACCGAGGCCCGGCAGCGCGCCGACGCGATGCTCGCCGACGCGCAGACCCGTTCGGAGACCCAGTTGCGGCAGGCCCAGGAGAAGGCCGACGCCCTGCAGGCCGACGCCGAGCGCAAGCATTCCGAGATCATGGGCACCATCAACCAGCAGCGCACCGTCCTGGAAGGCCGCCTCGAGCAGCTGCGCACGTTCGAACGCGAGTACCGGACCCGGCTCAAGACCTACCTGGAGTCCCAGCTGGAAGAACTCGGCCAGCGCGGATCCGCGGCACCCGTGGACTCCAGCGCCGACGCGGGCAGCTTCGACCAGTTCAACCGGGGCAACAACTAGCCGTTCGGGCGTGCCGGTCGCTCGCCGAGCTTCGGGGTTGGCACACTAGGTCATGAAACCGCGGTCCCGCTCGTCGCTTGGAGGATGACTGATGCTCATCATTGCGCTGGTATTGGCCCTGATCGGGCTCGTCGCGTTGGTGTTCGCGGTCGTCACCAGCAACGAGCTGGTGGCCTGGGTCTGCATCGCCGCCAGCGTGGTGGGCGTGGTGTTGTTGATCCTCGACGCGCTGCGGGAACGCCAGCGGCGCGACCTGGGCGGCGACGAAGCCCAGCACCCCGACGAGGCGCAGGTCGACGAGGAGGGCTACGTCGACTACCCCGAGGAGGTCCCGGGCGAGGGCGAAACGGCGACGGGGGAGACCGCGCCGACCGAGGAGTCCAGGGTCCCGGCCGAGGGCCACGGCGACGAGCCCGCCAAGTAATTCTTTGCCTCGACGGCTCGGCGCTCAGTCGGTAGCCGTGCCCAGCAGCTCGCGCACCTCGTCGTCGCTGATCTGGTGGAAGTCGTCGTAGACCTGTCCGACCGCTTCGAATCCGGGCGGCATCGTCAGGCACACCACGTCATCGGCTTCCCGCGCGAGGTCGCGGCAGGTCGACTCCGGACCCACCGGCACGGCGATCACGATCGATTTCGGCCCGGCGGCCCGGATGGCGCGCACGGCGGCGAGCATGCTTGCGCCCGTTGCGATTCCGTCGTCAACCAGGACGACGATCCTGTCGCGCAGGTCGGCCATCGGGCGACCGCCCCGGTAGGCGTGTTCGCGCCGCAGCAGCTCGGCCGCCTCGCTGTCGATCACCTCGCGGACCTGCTCGTCGGTGATGTGCAGGCTGGCCACCACATCGTCGTTCATCACCACGCCGCCACCGCTGGCCAAGGCGCCCATCGCCAGCTCCGACCACTGCGGCACCCCGAGCTTGCGGACCAGAAAGACGTCGAGCGGAGCACCGAGGGCCGCGGCGATCTCCCAGGCCACCGGCACGCCGCCACGCGCCAGACCGAATACCAGCACGTCACCGCGGCCGCGATAGGCCGCCAGCTGCAGTCCCAGCGCGCGTCCGGCCTCGCGTCGGTCGACGAACGTCTTCGGCGATGTCCGCCGGACAAAGCCACTCGATCGGTTCATGCGTTCACACTCCCGGCTACTGGGCCTGCTTCCAGGCTACGTGCGGTCGCAAAGGGGAGGATGCGCGAGATGAGACCGCGCCACCCAGGCGGCGTGACCAGGTACGGGCGTGATCGCCGCTTCGCGGCTCAACACACTCCATCGCCTCAGGAATGAATGCGAGCATCCATTTCGCTCGGCTCAGTCGGGTCGCCGGACGTGTGCTCGCGGCTTCGCCGCTCAACACACTCCATCGCCTCAGGAATGAATGCGAGCATCCATTTCACTCGGCTCAGTCGCGTGTGCGCGCCGCTGCGCGGCTCAACACACTCCATCGGCTCGGAAATGAACGCAAGCGTCCATTTCGCTCGCCTCAGTCGCGTGTCCGAGGGGGGACTTGAACCCCCACGCCCATTAGTAGGGCACTAGCACCTCAAGCTAGCGCGTCTGCCATTCCGCCACTCGGACAAGGCCAAACCAGCATGGGTTGGCAGCTAAGGCTATCGGATCGCGGGCCGCGAACCCAATCCAGCTCCTCGAGACGTGTCGACGATCGGCATCGAGCCGTCCGGCCTCGGCAATGGTAGGAAAGGTGGTTGTGACCATTCAGAGCGGGGCGACCGAGGGGCCAACCAACCCGAGCGACGACGTGGTCGAGGTTGTCAGCAAGTTGATCCGGTTCGACACCACCAACACCGGCGAACCGGAGACGACCAAGGGAGAGGCCGACTGCGCGCAGTGGGTGGCCGAGCAGCTCGCCGAGGTCGGCTACGCGCCGCACTACGTCGAATCCGGCGCCCCGGGCCGCGGCAACGTGTTCGCCCGGCTGCCGGGAGCGGACTCCTCGCGTGGCGCCCTGCTGATTCACGGGCATCTGGACGTGGTGCCGGCCGAGCCGACCGAATGGAGCGTGCACCCGTTCTCCGGCGCGGTCAAAGACGGCTTCGTCTGGGGTCGCGGCGCGGTCGACATGAAGGACATGGTCGGCATGATGATCGTGGTGGCCCGCCACTTGAAGCGGGCGGGCATCGTGCCGCCGCGCGACCTGGTCTTCGCGTTCATCGCCGACGAAGAACACGGCGGGACCTTCGGCGCGCAGTGGCTGGTCGACAATCGCCCCGAGCTCTTCACCGGCATCAGCGAGGCGATCGGTGAGGTGGGCGGCTTCTCGCTGACGGTGCCGCGCAAGGACGGGGGCGAACGTCGGCTCTATCTGATCGAGACGGCCGAAAAGGGGCTGTCCTGGATGAAGCTGACCGCCCGGGGGCCGGCCGGACACGGGTCGATGGTGCACGACCAGAACGCCGTCACCGCCGTCGCCGAGGCCGTTGCCCGCCTGGGCCGCCACCAGTTTCCGCTCGTGCTGAACGACGCCGTCGCGCAGTTTCTCGCCGCGGTCAGCGAGGAGACCGGCCTCACCTTCGACACCGAATCGGGGGACCTGCGCGGGGCGATCGACAAGCTGGGCCCGATGGCCCGCATGCTCAAGGCCGTGCTGCACGACACCGTGAACCCCACCATGCTCAAGGCGGGGTACAAGGCCAACGTCGTACCGGCCGTCGCGGAGGCGGTGGTGGACTGCCGGATATTGCCGGGCCGCAGGGAGGCGTTCTTGGCCGAGGTCGACGAGCTGCTGGGACCGGACGTGACGCGCGAGTGGATCCAGGATCTGTCGTCCTATGAGACCAGCTTCGACGGCGACCTCGTCGATGCCATGAACGCCGCCGTGCTGGCGTTCGACCCGGGCGCCCGTACCGTGCCGTATATGCTTTCCGGCGGCACCGATGCAAAGTCGTTTGCGCGCTTGGGTATTCGCTGTTTCGGCTTCAGCCCGCTGCGGTTGCCGCCGGACTTGGATTTCACGGCGTTGTTCCACGGCGTGGATGAGCGGGTACCCATCGATGCGCTGCGGTTCGGCACCGACGTGCTGGCCCACTTCCTGACCCACTGCTAGATCAGACGCAAGCCGATCACACGAGAGGACCGCCATGAGCACTGCTCCCGACCCGTACGCATCGTTGCCCAAGCTGCCGACCTTCACGCTGACCTCCCAGTCGGTCACCGACGGCCAACCGCTGGCCAAGCCGCAAGTCAGCGGAATCATGGGCGCGGGCGGCGAAGACGTCAGCCCCCAGCTGAGCTGGTCGGGCTTCCCGGACGAGACCCGCAGCTTCGCCGTCACGGTCTACGACCCCGACGCCCCGACGGCCTCCGGGTTCTGGCACTGGGCGGTGGCCAACCTGCCGGCCGACGTCACCGAGCTGCCCGCTGGCGCCGGCGACGGCAGCAACCTGCCCGGCGATGCGCTGACGCTGGTGAACGACGCCGGGCAGCGCCGCTACATCGGGGCCGCGCCGCCGGCGGGCCATGGCCCGCACCGGTACTACATCGCCGTGCACGCCGTGGACACCGAGAAGCTGGATCTGCCCGAGGACGCCAGCCCAGCCTTCCTCGGGTTCAATCTGTTCCAGCACGCCATCGCGCGAGCGGTCATCCACGCAACCTACGAACAGAAGTAGGGGCGGGCCTTACGGCCAACGGCGTTCCGCGCGGGAAGGTTCCCGGCGCTGGTAGGGCTCCGGCGCCAGGCACGCTCCGGCCGCGCGGCATCCCAAGTCACGTACGCAGTTTCGTCCCGGTGGTTTCTCGGCGGCGCGTTTTGTCGGTGGGCTGTCGTAGCATTCGAACATGTGTTCGAGTGCATGGGAAAAGATTCAGGCCGACGTTGACGCGTTGAGCGCGGCCGTCTCGCGCTTCCAGGCGCTTTCCTGGGAGGCTCTGACGCCTGCCGAGCTGGTTGACGCGCTGGAGAGATACGCGTGTTTTATCGGCCGGCTGGATGCCCTCATATATGAGCTGCGAAGCCCTTTCGCACGGCTGGGTGGGACGCGCCCATGACTTTGACCAACCGCGAGCAGCTTCAGGACGACGTTGAGGCATTGTGCGCTGCGGCCGCTCGCTTTCAGGAGCATTCCTACGAGGCTTTGACCAACCCGGAACGCCTCGGAATCTTGGAGACACTCGAACGCGTAACACGCAAGCTTCGAACGCCAAGTCATCAGCTCATCAATCAGCTTGGTGAGCAAGGGGATTCAACGGAGTTTGGCGGCAAGCTGTCCTGGGTGTTGGCCGATCGGCTGCACATCACCCGCGCCGAGGCCGGCCACCGGATCGCTGAGGCCGCCGATCTGGGCCCCCGCCGGGCGCTGACGGGTGAGCCGTTGGCTCCGGCGTTGCCGGCCACTGCGGCGGCCCAGCGCGACGGGGCGATCGGGCAAGACCACGTGGCGGTGATCCGTCGGCTTTCCCACCAGCTGCCCGAGTCCGTCGACATCGAAACGCGTGAGCACGCCGAGCGGCAGCTGGCAGCCAAGGCGCGCGAATTCCGGCCCGATCAGCTCGCCAAGCTCGCCCGCCGCCTGATGGACTGCCTCAATCCCGACGGCAACTACACCGACGAGGATCGAGCACGAATGCGCGGGCTCGTACTCGGCAATCAGCAACCCGACGGCATGTCGCGCCTGAGTGGATGGCTGACGCCCGAAGCCAGAGCCAGCTGGGAGGCGGTGCTGGCCAAGCTGGCCGCGCCGGGCATGTGCAATCCCGACGACGACACGCCGATAGTGGACGGCGCCCCGCCGGAAGAGGCTGTGCAACATGACACCCGCACCGCCGGTCAGCGCAATCACGACGGGCTCAACGCGGCGTTGCGAGCTGCGCTGGCCAGCGGAGAGTTGGGTCAGCACAACGGATTACCCGCCAGCATCGTCGTGACCACCACGCTCAGGGAACTCGAAGCCGCCGCCGGAACGGGCTTGACGGGCGGCGGCACCCTGCTGCCGATGTCGGATGTGATCCGCCTGGCCCGGCACGCCCACCATTACCTGGCGATCTTCGACAAGGGCAAGGCGCTGGCGCTGTATCACACCAAGCGACTGGCATCACCCGGCCAGCGAATCGTGCTGTACGCCAAGGATCGAGGGTGTTCCCATCCCGGCTGCGACGTGCCCGGTTATTACTGCGAAGTGCACCACGTCGAAGATTGGGCCAAGACATACCGCACCGACATCGACCAACTCACCTTGGCCTGCGGACCGCACCACCGGCTTCTCGAGAAGGGCTGGACCACCCGAAAACGGGCGAACGGCGACACCGAATGGATACCCCCGCCGCATCTCGATCGGCGGCAACCGCGGACCAACACGTTCCATCACCCGGAGGAATTGCTGAGCGAGGGAGAAGACGGCGAGAACGACAACTCAGTGGGGGCGGCTTAAGGCGGCGACTTACATGCGTCCGTACGCGACGGCCATGATTAGACCCAAACCCGCCAGCAACAGAAACATGATTGCGACCGGGTCGATCACTTCGAAGATCATGTGATCATCCCTGGATCAGCGGGGCGTCGAGAACTGGTGTAACCGGCCGTAGTTCAACACATCCGGGCATCATGCGATCGCGACGCCTAGCGGGATACGTTGCGTGCTAATCATATTTGTCATTCTCGTTATGCCGTAGTGCGAGTCCGGGCCGCTGCCCTTTGTGATGCGAACGTCGTTGATGCGGTTGGTTTTCCGCGGCTACCTTCCGCCAGATACATGTCATAGGGCACGGCCTTGAGTAGCGTCACCAGTCGTCCCGTCTCATCGGGAATTGAGTAGATGCGCTGGTCGCCGGGACGCGCGCCGGCTATCGCGCGGCCCAAGGGCGACGCCATCGAGTAGACCTTGATATTGGCGCCCTCGCTGCCGCGTCTGCCGAGCAGAAAAGTCTCGGTCTCGCCGGTGACGCCGTAACGGATGGTCAGAACCATGCCGGGTTCGGCCATGGAGTCACTGGCCGGATTCTCGTCAACGACCGCCTTGGACAACAGCTTTTGAATCTCGCGGATGCGTCGTTGTCGCGCTACGCGATTCGCGTCGAAGTCCATTATGTCGTCGGGAGTTTCAACGATGAGCCCCGAGCGCAACGCGTTGAGTCTGTTCCGCAGACGGGTGTATTGCTGTCGTGTCATCCAGATGGGTTCGGAGCTGGTCATTTCAGCGGTGTCCCTTCGTTTGTAGGGGAGCGTCGTCAGGGGCGGGCCGAAGTGGGCAGCCGCCACTGACGACTCGGAGGCCCGTGGTGGGCGAGATTTTGATGCGGTTCAAAGTTTTTCGTGTAGCGCTCTAATTCCATGGTGCCTGCATCGGTACGAGGGTGCTTGCCGGACACCGACAACCGCGGTGCGCGGCATTGTCAGGCCCCGACAAC
The DNA here is from genome assembly GCF_001673055.1 of Mycobacterium sp. 1245801.1. NCBI lineage: Bacteria > Bacillati > Actinomycetota > Actinomycetes > Mycobacteriales > Mycobacteriaceae > Mycobacterium > Mycobacterium sp. 1245801.1. The sequence continues at coordinate 80,378 of NZ_LZKY01000006.1, read as the reverse complement.
GCTGTGGCTGGTAGCGTCCCAACACACCACAGGGGAGCGCGCTGCTAAATACCAAAACTCAACCCCCGCGGGGCTGGGTCGGAATAGAGTGGGGCGCGCTGCTTATCGTCGTTCGACCAGGCGGTCGAAGCTCTGCTGCCATCGGGCGTAGCGGAGTCGGTCAAGGGTGATGCGCGCGCGGGCGAACAGGGCGACTGCCAAGAGGCTCACCCCCCACCAGGTCGCTACTGCAAAGACCAGCGCGTCGTTGCGGGCGGTGTTTACCGGTCTTGCCACCGGAAGGCCCCGGTCGTCGACCCAGATCTCGATCTCGTCCCCGGGTTTGGCTTTCAGCGGCGCGGTAACGTCGCCGGTGCGTTCGGTCCCGGCGGCGAACCATCGAGCGGGAACCGTCACTGTCGGGCTGTCAAGGTTGCGACGCTGACTCTCCCCGGTGACAGTCGCGGTCACCGGGCGGCGAGTTTGGACCTGCTCGGCATAGAGACGGCTTCGAGAATCATGGACCACCGTGCCCACGGCGGCACCGATGGGTACGGCGATCAACGACATCGCAACGGCTAGTACCAGAATCAGTGCCTCCACTCGGTCTGTCTTGCGTATCAGCGGGTTACGACCAAACAGTCGCGCCAATAGCCTTCGGGGCACGGGCAGGGTGAATGTTTCCATCGCGGCGTCATCGTCTGGTCGGCGGTTGGCCATCCGTTGATGATCGGGCTCTGGGGTGGACATCGCATTTCCTATCGGAGGGTTCGACCCAGGCTTGAGGTCGCGCAATGCGGGCGGAAACCAATCGTGAGTCAAGCCTGGCCACTGACTGGGCAACCTTCATGATGGTGCGGATGTTCGCCGCAAGCTTTGCCGCAGCCGGACAATGTCGCCGACCCACTTTGTCGGGTTCCGACAGCGCGTGGTCAATCGGTGTCGATAGCCGCGAGTTCGATCATCATCGCCAGCCGCTTTCTGGCATCGTCTAACGGCAAAGTGGTGATCTCGGCCATCTTGCGCAGCCGGTAACGCACGGTGTTTTCGTGCACTCCGAGCCGTTCTCCGGCCTCGGCCGGGTCGCCCTGGGCCTCCAGCCATGCTCGCAGCGTGGCGACGTAGTCGGTCCCGTGGGCACGGTCATGACGGCCCAGCTCGGCCACCGGCCCACGGGATGGGGAACGGCCTGAGCGCGCCGCGGCGCGCAACCGCTGCAGCAGGATGTCAGCCCATGACTCGTCATAGACCGGAGGCGCGGCCCCGGATGATATCTCATGCAGCGCAAGACATTCCTCGGCTTCCTGGCGTGCAGCGGCAAGGTCTGTCACCTCAGCCGCGCCACTTACACCGGCCAACACCGTCACCTGTTCGGGCAGGGCCGCCCGCAGACCGGTTACCCAGCGTCGCGCCGTCGCCGCTTGCTCGGCGGGCAGCAGCGTGTACACGATTTTGCCCGCCAAAGCGCTGCGCCCCGGCCGTGACCAGCCGAATCCGGTGGTAGCACGCTCGAACGACAACAACAAAGCGGCATCGCGTTCATCGGCGATAAACGCCTGCAGCGCAATGACTCTCAGGCCATCGTGCGGCAGACCCAGCCTGCTCGCCACCATGGCTGCATCAGCAGTGCCCTCCAGCAGCCGAAGCACGAGTTCGGATTCGACTTGACGTTCCAAATCCGCGCTCGCGCGGGACCGGAGAAGATGCAGGGCTACGGTGTGCGCACCCGCGGCCAAGGCGGTGCGCGCCGCTTCGTCGAGAGGCGCCGAACACGCCACCCATACCGACCCGATCAGCTCTCCCGCGGAGCGCACCGCCACCACTTCACGCCCGATCAAACCGTGTTCGGGATCCTCGGGGACGAACAGCGGTTCGTCGGAGGCCCCCAGGTGTGCGAATACGCCCCGCGCATCGAACGATTCGCGCAGCTGCTCGGGCGTCTGTCGTTCCAGGATGGTCTGCACCCGCGCCGGGTCAGCGTGCTGCTGCAGTTTCGAATACGCCAACACTCGCAACAGCGCGTCGTGAATGACGACTGAACTGCCGACAGCATCCGCCAGGCTATCGGCCAGCGCGAACAAATCCGTTGGGCCACGACCGGATTCGGTCTCGCGGCCCTCCAGCACGAGACCGTAGACGACCGCACTCACCTCGCTCCAGGTGACCGCCTCGTCAACCACCAGGACGGCGCCGACCTCGGCCTCGCTGTCGAACGCCTCTCTGTCGAGCGCGATCGGCTCACCGTCGCGTACCAACACCACGACGGCGCGCGCCGAAGCCGGCCACCGCACCGCTTCGCGAACGGAGCCCGCGCCGATGGCCAGCAATACATCGCCTACTACCACACGATCCGGCGCGGCTTCGTGGATCACCACGCTGCGCAGTTCGGTCGACCTGGGCACCGACGACCACCGCAAGCGGACCCCATAACCACCCAGCACGTTCACCAAGCGGTCCAACGTAATCATCAGCCGCTCCTTATGCCGAACTGGTAGTCAGCCTAGCCAGGCGTCAAGCGGGTCCGATGAAAATGCAATTGCTAGGCCGATGAGCTTCTGCCCGACCGCGCGGCCCGACTCAATCCGGCGGGGGGGCCGCCGAGCCGACGGCATCGCTGAGCGACGCGAAGCCGCCGTCGCGTAGCCGCTGCGCGATGCCATCGTGAATCTGCTTGGCCCACAAGCCTCCTCCGTAGATGAAGCCGGTGTAACCCTGCAGCAGCGATGCGCCCGCGGTGATCCGCTCCCAGGCGTCGTCCGCTGTCTCGATGCCCCCCACACTGATCAGCACCAGGCGGTCACCGACCCGGCCGTAAAGCCGGCGCAGCACCTCGACCGCGCGGCGTGCCACCGGCGGCCCGGAGATGCCACCCGGACCCAGCTCGTCGACCCCGGGCGTCCGCAGACCCTGCCGTGACACCGTGGTGTTGGTGGCCACGATGCCGGCCAGGCCCAGTTCCACTGCCAGGTCCGCGATTTCGTCCACGTCGGCATCGGAAAGGTCCGGCGCGATCTTCACCAGCACCGGTTTGGACGTCTCGGCGAGCACCGCCGAAAGGATGGGCCGCAGCGTGTCGACGGCCTGTAGATCACGCAACCCGGGGGTGTTCGGCGAGCTGACGTTCACCACCAGGTAGGACGCCAGGGGGCCGACCAGCCGGGCGCTCGCCCGGTAATCGTCGACGGCCGCGGCGGCCGGCGTCAGCTTCGTCTTGCCGATGTTGACCCCGATCGGCACCTCGGGCCGCTGCCGCGCGAGGCGCATCGCCAGCGCGCCGGCACCGAGGTTGTTGAAGCCCATCCGATTGAGCAGGGCCCGGTCGGCCGGCAGCCGAAACATCCGGGGGGCCGGGTTGCCCGGCTGTGGGCGGGCCGTGACCGTCCCGACCTCCGCGTGCCCGAATCCGAGCGCCCCCCACGTGAGCAGCCCCAGGCCGTCCTTGTCGAAGCCGGCGGCCAGTCCCAGTGGCCCGGCGAAGCGCACCCCGAACACCGTGCTCGCCAGTGCCGGATCCGTCGGGGCCAGCAGCCGGTGCAGCAACCGCCGTGTCCAGCCGACCGAGGTGACACCACGCAGCAAGGCGAACACCAGCGTGTGAATCCGCTCGGGCGGGATCACGAAAAGCAGCCGTCGCGCCACGCCGTACATCCGGTGTCCGCCCTCGCGTGGCCGGGCGGCCGTCACAGTTCCGGCTGGTCGGGCCGTCGCCCCTCGGAAGCCGCGCCCTCGATGCGAGACTTCTTGCGGCGCAACAACACTCGTCTGCTACCGTCGGTGTAAAGCCGCACCCTGGTCAACTCCCAGCCGCGGTATTCGGCCTCGATGGACAATCGGGTGGACGCACTGACCCGGGTCACGTCCGGCGGCAGACGCAGCGGCGCCCATTCGTATTCGTCGGACATCTCGGTGTCCCATCCCGCGGGCAGGCGGCTGCGCCGCGCCGCGGTCAACGCGTACCCGCCGCGTGCTCGATGACCTGAACTCCCGCACCGGAACCCGACACCACGTACAGGGTGCCTGACGCTTCGTCGATGGCCAGCGAGTTCGGTTGCTGCACGGTCGGGTAACGCACCTTTTCGACGGGAATTCCGGTGGACAGATCGTAACCAATGACGATATTGGAAACGGTCTGCGAAACCCAGGCTAACGCGCGGGAGCCGGCCAGGCCGTACGGCGCCTGCGCAACCGGGTAGGCCTGCCGCAGAATCAACGGGTCCACGCTGTACACCAGCAGCTGGCCACCGCGGGTGTCGGCGACCAGCAGCCGGCCCGCCGGATCGGTGGCCATGGTGGTGGCGCCCCGGCCCGCGCGCAGCGCCTGCTCGGCATGACCGTCGGCGCCCATCGTCGTCACCGACGTCTGGCCGCGGTCCAGCACCACCGTCGTATTGCCTTGTGTGGCAAGGGCATCGACGCGCGCAAAGATCTTGTTGCGGTTGGCGACGGTCGCGCTGGTGACCGCGCCGGGCGTCGGGGAGGCAAGGGTGTAGACGGCGCCGTCGGCGCTGCCCAGCACCAGCTTGCCGTCGGCGCGCTGGGCCACCGCGGTGAAATCGGTCTGGGAAGCGTCGGCGACGGCCACCTGAGTCGCCCGGCCGGTGGACAGCTCGACCGTGAAGTAGCCGCCGCGGGCGGCGAGGTAGGCGGTTCCGTGGCCGTCGTCGGCCAAGGCGGTGGCCGGTCCCGGCAACTCGACGACACGGGGCGTGACCTGCGCATCACCGAAGACGGTGACGCTGGCGGGGGAGGCCGCGTCGGCCCCCGGGGTCAGGACCACCAGCTGATGCGTGCCGTCGTCGAAGACCGCCGCCGCGGCGTGACCGGGCAGCGGCCGCACGGCGCCGGCGGGCTGCTGTGACGCGGGCGGCGACACGGCGGCGCGTGCCGGTTCGATGGTGCGCGGAGCGCCACCGAGCGAATTGGACGAACATCCGGCTATCGCCAGCAGCAAAACCGCGAGACTCGTCAAACCGCCCCGAACTGCCCGTTTCCGGCGCGACGGTAGTGGCAGCAATTCATTTCCCTCGTGGTCTGGCGGCGAGAAGCACGCGGAACACAGATTCTATGAAACGCTTTCGCCTCCACCGGGCCATGCCGCCTGCATCCGACCCTACCGGCGAGGTATGGTCAGCTCATGGCCGTCACCGCTGACCGTCATTTGACGCAGAAAGAGTTTGCTGTCGAGGACATGTCGACAGGCATTGCCGCAAGCGGATACGGACAAGTCGGTGATGGACGGAGCTTTTCGTTCCACATCGAGAACCGATCCCTGGTCGTCGAGGTTTACCGGCCGCGGCTGGCGGGGCCCGTGCCGCAGGCCGATGAGGTGGTCGCCACGGCGGTCCGCGACGTGGTCGACATCGACCTGACCGACGAGCGCAGCCTGAGCGCTGCGGTGCGCGACTCCATCGCGCATGCGGTGCCCGTTTCGCGCTAGCGGTGACCCGGCCAGCGGGTACCGTCGTGGTCGATATGACCGTCATCCTCTTACGGCACGGCCGCTCGAGTTCGAACACGGCGGGCGTTCTCGCCGGTCGCTCCGAGGGCGTCGACCTCGATGACAAGGGCCGTGAACAGGCCGAGGGGCTCATCGATCGGATCGGCGAGCTGCCGATCCGGGCGCTGGTCAGCTCGCCGCTGCTGCGCTGCCGGCGCACCCTCGAACCGTTGGCCGACGCGCTGTGCCTGACGCCGCTCGTCGACGACCGGCTTGCCGAGGTGGACTACGGCGAATGGACGGGCCGCAAGATCGGCGACCTGGTCAGCGAGCCGCTGTGGAAGGTCGTGCAGGCTCACCCCAGCGCGGCGGTGTTCCCCGGCGGCGAGGGCCTGGCGCAGGTGCAGGCCCGGGCGGTGGCCGCCGTGCGCGAGCACGACCGCCGCCTGGCCGCCGAGGCCGGTGCAGACAGCGGCGGCGACGTGCTGTGGGTCGCTTGCACTCACGGTGATGTCATCAAGGCCGTCATTGCCGACGCGTACGGCATCCACCTGGACGGCTTCCAACGCGTCACCGCCGACCCGGCGTCGGTGAGTGTGATCCGGTACACCGAGTTGCGTCCGTTTGTGTTGCATGTCAACCACACCGGTGCGCGGCTGGCGGCATCCTTGCGCGCCGGCCCTCCGGCGAAGGAAGAGGCTAAGGAAGGCTCGAAGCACGACACGACGCCCGACACCGACCCCAAATCCAACGGAGAAGCACAGCGGCCGGGTGCGGGAGTGCCGTCCAGCGACGCGGTGGTCGGCGGTTCCGCGGATTAATTCGGCGGGTGGGTCCATCGGATCGCACGGCGACGGCAACTGCCGGTATTTTGGGAAGTGCCATGGCCCGCGCAATTCATGTTTTCCGCACACCCGACCGCTTCGTGGCCGGGACCGTTGGCCAGCCCGGAAATCGCACGTTTTACATCCAGGCTGTGCACGACGCCCGAGTGGTGTCGGTGATATTGGAGAAACAGCAGGTGGCGGTGCTCTCCGAGCGCATCGGTGCGCTGCTGCTGGAGGTGAACCGCAGGTTCGGCACGCCGGTTCCCCCCGAGCCCGCCGAGATCGAGGACCTCGATCCGTTGGTCACCCCCGTCGACGCCGAGTTCCGGGTCGGAACCATGGGCCTGGGCTGGGATTCGGAGGCCCAGACGGTGGTGGTCGAGCTGCTGGCGGTCACCGACGCCGAGTTCGACGCGTCGGTGGTGCTCGACGACACCGAGGAGGGTCCCGACGCGGTCCGCGTGTTCTTGACGCCGGAGTCGGCGCGCCAGTTCGCCACCCGCTCCAATCGCGTCATCTCCGCGGGACGGCCGCCGTGTCCGCTGTGCGACGAACCACTGGACCCGGAGGGCCATATCTGCGCGCGCGCCAACGGATATCGGCGCAGTGCGCTGCTCGGGCCTGACGATGACCCCGAGGTCTGACGACCGTGAGGTGTTGCGCGACGGCGAGCTGACGGTCATCGGACGGATCCGCTCGGCCAGCAACGGCACCTTTCTCTGCGAATCGACGCTTGGCGAGTCCAGCGTGCACTGCGTCTACAAACCCGTCGCGGGGGAGGCGCCGCTGTGGGATTTTCCCGACGGGACGCTGGCCGGCCGCGAACGGGCGGCGTATCTGGTGTCGGCGAAGCTCGGCTGGAATATCGTGCCCTACACCATCATTCGGCACGGACCAGCGGGCCCGGGCATGCTGCAGCAATGGGTGCAGCAACCCGGCGACGCGGTGGACACCGAGCCGCGGCCGGGGCCGGACCTGGTCGACCTGTTTCCCGCCGGCAGCAAGCAGCCCGGTTACCTGCCGGTGCTGCGCGCCCTCGATTATGCGGGCGACGAGGTCGTCCTGATGCACGCCGACGACATTCGCCTGTGGCGGATGGCGGTGTTCGATGTGCTGGTCAACAACGCCGACCGCAAGGGCGGCCATGTGCTGCGCGACCTCGACGGCCACATCTTCGGGGTCGACCACGGCGTGTGCCTGCACGTCGAGGACAAGCTGCGCACGGTGCTGTGGGGATGGGCCGGCAAGCCGATCGACGATCACACCTTGGAAGCCGTGGCCGGCCTGGCGGACGCGCTCGAGGATCAGTTCGGTGACGAACTGGCCGAGCACATCACCCGGGCCGAAGTCGCAGCGCTGCGCAGGCGCGCCCACGCGCTGCTGGACCGTCCGGTGATGCCCGGGCCGAACCGGCATCGCCCCATTCCCTGGCCGGCTTTCTAGCGGTGATCGCAAGCGCGGCGCAGCCATCGGTGAAGGCCGCGGTACGCCGTCGGCGATACTGAAGCGGTGAGCCCCGCCGACGAGATAACCGCCGACGAGATAACCGATGCCGCCCTGGCCGCCGATCTCGCCGCCGAAGCCGGGGAGTTGCTGCTGAAGGTCCGCGACGAAGTCGGCTTCGGGTATCCCTGGGCGCTGGGTGATGCCGGTGACAGCCTGGCGAACGCCTTGATCCTGCGGCGGCTGCACGCGGAGCGGCCCGACGACGCGGTGCTCAGCGAGGAGGCCTACGACGACCTGTCCCGCCTCAACCATGACCGCGTGTGGATCATCGACCCACTGGACGGCACCCGGGAGTTCTCCACGCCGGGCCGCGACGACTGGGCGGTACACATCGCGCTGTGGCAGCGCCCCAGTAACGGCCAGCGCGAAATCACCGACGCGGCGGTGTCGTTGCCGGCCCGCGGCAACATCGTCTACCGCAGCGACACCGTGACCGCCGACGCCGCGCGCGTCGGCGTCAGCGACACCATCCGCATCGCCGTCAGCGCCACCCGGCCCCCCGCGGTCCTGCACCGGATGCGCCAGACGTTGCCCATTCAGCCCGTCGCGATCGGTTCGGCCGGTGCCAAGGCGATGGCCATCATCGACGGGCAGGTCGACGCCTACGTGCACGCGGGCGGCCAGTGGGAGTGGGATTCGGCGGCCCCGGCCGGGGTGGTGATGGCCGCCGGCATGCACGCGTCGCGGCTCGACGGATCGCCGATGCGCTACAACCAGCTCGACCCGTACCTGCCCGACTTCGTGATGTGTCGCGCCGAGCTGGCGCCCATCCTGTTGAGCGCCATCCGCGGCACGTAGGCCGTTAGGCCGTCAGCAGCCGAGCCGGCGCCGCAAGTCGTTCGCCGAGAGCATCCGCACCATGTTTTCGATGAAGCTGCCCTTCCTGGTGCCGCAGGGATGCCAGAGCGGCTCCTTTCATCGCGTGTTTTTCGTCGCGCGCCGCCTTCCCGGCCCGCCGCGCGGGCCGCATCGTCGGCGCGCTTAGGCTGATTGCCATGCAGTCGTGGTCTTCCCCAGAGGTCCCCGTGTTGGCGGGGCGCGGCCCGGAGCTTCGGCTGTATGACACGTCCGACCGGCAAGTGCGTCCCGTGGCGGCCGGCTCGACCGCCACGATGTATGTCTGCGGCATCACCCCGTACGACGCGACCCATCTGGGCCACGCGGCAACCTATCTGGCGTTCGACCTGATCCATCGGCAGTGGCTCGATCTCGGGCACGACGTCCACTACGTGCAGAACGTCACCGACGTCGACGATCCGCTGCTGGAGCGCGCCGAGCGCGACGGCATCGACTGGCGCGAGCTGGCCGCGCGTGAGGTGTCGCTGTTCCGCGAAGACATGGCGGCGCTGCGCATCCTGGCCCCCCGCGAATACGTCGGGGCGACCGAGGCCATCGCCGAGGTCGTCGAACTCGTCGAGAAGATGCTGGCGTCCGGAGCGGCCTACGTCGTGGACGGCGAATACCCGGACATCTACTACCGCGCCGACGCCACGATGCAGTTCGGCTACGAATCCGGCTATGACCGCGACACCATGCTGCGGCTGTTCGCCGAGCGCGGCGGCGACCCGCAACGGCCCGGCAAAACAGACCAGCTCGACGCGCTGCTGTGGCGGGCCGAGCGGCCGGGGGAGCCCAGCTGGCACTCGCCGTTCGGTCCGGGCCGTCCCGGCTGGCACGTCGAGTGCGCGGCGATCGCGCTCAGCCGCATCGGCAGCGGCCTGGACATTCAGGGCGGGGGCAGCGACCTGATCTTCCCGCATCACGAATTCACCGCCGCGCACGCCGAATGTGTGCGCGGCGAGCGGAGATTCGCCCGCCACTACGTCCACGCCGGGATGATCGGCTGGGACGGGCACAAGATGTCCAAGAGCCGGGGCAACCTGGTCCTGGTGTCTGCGCTGCGCGCGCAGGGTGTCGAGCCTGCGGCCATCCGCTTGGGGCTGCTCGCCGGGCACTACCGCGGGGACCGGTATTGGAGCGACCAGGTGCTCGACGACGCCGTCGCCCGGCTGCACCGCTGGCGTAGCGCTACGGGGCTGGCCGTCGGGCCGGACGCCAGCGACGCGATCGCGCGGGTGCGCCAATATCTGGCCGACGACCTCAACACGCCCAAAGCCCTTGCCGCCCTTGATGGTTGGGTCACCGACGCGCTGGAATACGGTGGCCACGACGCCGAGGCGCCCAGGCGGGTGGCGACGGCGATCGATGCGCTATTGGGCGTGGCGGTCTAGCGAGAGCATGCGCTCGGTCACGCCGGCAGGCCGCTTCCCGTCTTGGGTCCCTCGGGAATGACCTGTTCGGTCGCCGCCAAGGCGGCCGGCCACCATTTCGCCAGTGCCGACAGATCGGCCGCTTCCTCGTAGAGGCTCGTTGACCGGGAATTGACCACCACGGCTTGGTCGGGTGTCTCGGGTCGGTCTCCCGCGGCCTTGGCCTTGGCGGCGTGCGCCAGCTCGAAAGCGTTTGTCGCCGAATCGCGTTCGTCGGCCGGCACGGAGTATGTCTGGAAGAATCGGGCCAGCTCGTCTGGAGCGGTGGCACGGACATAGTGGCGCAGCTGCAGGATCGCATCGCGGATTTCGATGACCGTCTGGTGCAGCTGCAGCGTCGACTTTCGAAACCGCCGGTCGTCGTGTTCGAGGTCGTCGTGTTCGAGGTTGAAACTGCTTTCCGGGACCACGGCTGTCATGCTGAGCCGCAGCGGCTGCAGACCTCTCCAGGTGCGGCTGACGCGGTCGAGTCCGAGGTAGGAATGCAGGCGCACGGCGAGCGGAACCGCGCCGAAGAGATAGACGATGACGGCCATCCACAAAAATTCGAATCCGTGCACCCGCACCCGGAATGCCACGGTATTGCTCCAGCCGAGCTGGTCGCTCACCGCCAGCACCAGCGCCTCCAGGCAGGCCGCGACCGTCAGCACAACCGCGAGCACCCCGGCGGCCGCGAGCAGCAATTCGCGAGTGTCGGTGGCCCTTAGCAACTCCGAGCCGAACATCCACAGCAACCGCACCACCAAGATGACGATGATGGTCAGGTACAGGCTCAACGCCAACACCGCATCCCAGCCGCCGGACACCTCGAACGGCTGGCCTGCCACGCGAGCACGCGTGCCCGTGGCCAGGAAGGCCGCGGACAGCGCGATCGCGGCCAGGCGGTAATAGCGGTGACTGCGACGCGTTGCCTCCGGTGAGATCCGGTTCCACAGCATGGTGAAACCGATGAATTCACCGCACGCCAAAATCATTGCAACGCAGGACAATTGCTGGGCGGTTGTCACGTTCATGAGGGCGCTCTTCGACAACACCGCTTGCACGCGGCGCTCGCGCAACAGCTGCGCCAGCAGCAGCCAGGCCATCACGTTGTTGAAGTAGGTCTGGTACAGGTTGGCCCTGCACCACCGGAACCGGGCAGCAAGAAGCATCGCCATGATCGCGATCACGGGCCACGCGACGATACCCGGGATGGTGGACGTCATTGGCGACGAAAGAAGGCGCTGCGCATCATCGAGCGACGTTCGGCGGCCTCCGCGGCGGCGATCAGCAACAGGGAAGCGAACATCTCGGCGTCGCGCTCCTGATCACTGGCGTAGTCGCCGCGTCCCAATATCGCGCGCACCGTGGCGGGATCGATGTCGGGCAAGGCTTGCCGGCACACCTTGTATTCCGGTGCCTCTTCGAAGCTGTGACCGCCACTTCGGCCGTGGCCCAGCAAGATGTGTCCGATCTCGTGGCCCACGATCTGGTCGATGTGGTAGTCGGTGGTGCCGGCCTCGTGCAGGATCAGGTCTTCGTCGTCGCAGGCCAGCCAGATTCCGCAGGGGCTGTCTGCCAGCGCCGCGGTGTCCGTCGGGACCAGCCTGATCGGCCGACCGCGCAGCTGGCCCAGGTTCTCGATGAAGACGTTCCGGTCCCAGGGCACCGGGATCGGCAGCTCGCGCGTCAGCGCGAGTATCTCAGCGTTCGAGGCCGCCATCGGGTTGGTCATCTCTCTGGGAGGAAATCGGGGGCAGCCGTTCAAGCTCGCGGAGGTGGTCGACGATCGCCGCCAGGCTGTTGAGGGCCTGGGGGGTGAGCCCCGAGGCGCGAGCCGCAAGATCGCGCACGCCGTTATCACGTAACGCCTGCAGAAGATTCAGTTGCGCGTCGATCGCCGGGTCGGTGCCGCGATCGATCAGGTATGACGGCGGCACCCCAAAAAAATCGGCGATCGCCCTCAGGTGCGCGACAGTGGGGTTCGTCTTTATGCCGCTTCTGAGTTGCCAGAGGTAAGCCGGGCTGATCGGGACGCCGGTTTTATCGGTGATCGCCGCGGCGGCCGCGGCGTTGGACAGCGGAGGCGTGCCCGCCTTGCGCATGAGTTCGAACAGCTTGTTCAGGCGGGCTGCCAACACGCCGTCGTCGGACCCTTTGGCTGGGGCGCCATCGGCTGCCAATGCACTCTCGTTTCATCAGATCTCTCGCGGTGTGTACTCATGTTACAGGTAGGCCCTTCTCGACGGCCTCGAAACACTACTCGCGAAGACGCTCCGGTGCGCGGCTGTGACCTCGGTGTCTGTGGATGGTGAAGCGCTTCACCTCGTTATGCACAGGGGGCGGCGCGCGGGTTTACATTTTCTTCAGCGTACGGTTGAATTTCCGGCGTGTACTGTGGTGTACGGTGCGGCGCGGCGCCTTTTCCTTCCGATAGGGCGATCGACATGCCGCGCGCTGCGCGTCCGGGCGCGGCTTTGCTGGTGAACGACGAGGGGCGGACGCCAGAGCGCCGGGTCCGGCTTCGCGCGGGGCGGCCCGGGATGTCTCGCCGTGGCCATCCTGCCTTAACAGGCCTTTTTTGTCGGCGAAACAATGCGCCGCGCAATTCACCACGAGGGCGGGAGATCGCCGCCCAGCACAGCAAACTCGAATTCCGGTTTGATGGCCATTGTCGCCATCGGGTAACACGGCCCTATCCAGATGCAGAAGCGCCACTTGTAGGTGAATCCTCACCTGCGACGACGCCCGCTGTTGGTGTTAGCCAACGCCACGATTTGAAGCCAAAGATTTGTTCTGCGCAGCGGCGCCATTGCCGGCCGGCGGCGAGCCGTGCAGTGTAGTGATGTTTGCTATGAACTTACCTGGGATCCGACGTGCGTACCTATGAAACACCTGTATAACCTGGGTATTAATTTACACATGCGTCGAATCGCAGCGGGTCGGAATAATTTGCTGTTAGGTGCAAATCGGGGTAGCATTTTCAATACTTACTGGACTGCAGAAGGGATGAGTCCGGTGCACATGACGAGCGAGCCCGCGCGACTGTCGATAGACGGTCACCCCCGTCGGCCGCTGCGTCGTGATCATCGTCGGCCACAGGAGCGTCATGTGGCCGTTACCGATTGGGCCGGTCGCCGGCCCATCTGGAATTTGGAACGCTGCCCACTGGCTACCTTCCTGGCTTTGCCAAACGCCAAGGTGTCTGTGCTCGCTCGCTAAAAATTAGGGTTTACAAGTGTCGGGGGAAGTCGGGTCGACGTGGCCCATTGTGGGGCGAGATGTGGAGTTGCGGCGATCGCTGGCGGCCCTGAGTAGCGGGGATGTCCACGGGGTGGCGTTGGTCGGTGACAGCGGGGTGGGCAAGTCGACGCTGGCGCGCATGCTGGCCAAGACGGTCGAATCGGCAGGCCGGACAGTGCGGTTCGCGCTCGGGACCCAAACGGGCTACGCGGTGCCGCTGGGCGCGTTTTCGCGCTCGGTCAGCCTCGGGGTTACCCACGAACCGGCCGTCATGCTGGCCGCAGCGCACAAGACGCTGGCTCAAGAGAAGAACTTGGTGGTGGTGGTCGACGACGCGCAGCTGCTCGATCCGTTGTCGGCCACCTTGGTCAATCAGCTGGCGGCCGGTCGCAGCGCACGGTTGATCGTGACGATCCGGTCCGGCGAACCGGTCTCGGATGCGGTGACCGCGCTGCTCAAGGAACGCATCTTGCTGACCGTTCACGTCGATCCGTTCACCCGCGAGCAGACGGCCCTATTGGCCCGCGCGGTTCTGGGCGGTCCGGTCGATTTCCAGTTGGTCGACGAGTTGTTCGAGCGCAGCGCGGGAAATCCGTTGCTACTGCGCGGTTTTCTCGCGGCGGGGCAAGAGACTGGGGCGCTGGTTCGCACGGAAGAGGGCTGGCGACTTCGGGGACCGCTGCGCGCCGATCGCGAACTGCACGATGTGTTGGAGTTCCGGCTGCAATCACTGAGTCCGGATGAGTTGGAGGTGGTCGAGATCCTGGCCACCGCCGAACGGCTGAAATGGGAGGTGCTGCGGGATATCTGCGATCCGGAGGCGGTGGCGAGCCTGGAGCGCCGTGGTCTGATCCAGTTGGTCGCCGACGGGTCGCACGCGGTGGCGCAGTTGAACCAACCCATGCTCGGTGAAGCGGCTACCCGGCACGCCGGAATGGTGCGCTCGCGGCAGGTCAACGGCAAATTGGTGCGGGCCCTGCAAAAGCACGAGCGGGCCGGGGACGGCGTGCTGAAGTTGCCCGGGTTACAGGGCCGAATCCGACTGGCGCAGTTCATGATGCGCAGCGACATGGAGCCCGACCTCGAGGTCGTCACCGCGGCCGCGGTGGACGCGTTGTCGATGTCGAATGTGGTGCTGGGCGAGGAGCTGGCGAGGTTCGCCGTCGATCGGGGCGGCGGTCTGCCCGCCGCGTTGGTGCTTGCCGAGGCGGTGAGTTGGCAGGGCCGCGGCGAGGAGGCCGATACCGTGCTCGTCGATGCCGAACCCGACGGCGGCGACGAATGGCTGATAGCGCGGTGGGGCTGTCTGCGCGCTGCCAACCTGTACTGGGGCTGCGCCGACGTCGAAGCCGCCACCCGGGCGCTCGATGACGTGAAGAAGCGGGTGGCGGCCGAGGCGGGTGTGCAGCTGATCGACGCGCTGGAGTTGTCGATGGGCTACTTCCGCGGCGACGTCGAGACGACCATCGCACTTGGGCCGGCGCTCTGCGAATCCGATCTATTACCGATCGCGACGGTGTGGGCTGCTTTCCCCACCTGCGGTGCCCTGGCCGTGGCCGGTCGACCGTCGGAGGTAAGCCGCGTCGCCGACGTCGGGCTGCGCGCGGCCGCACTGTGCGGACTGGGGCCGCATCAGTTCAACATCGGGATGACGGAGGTCATCGCCGCGACCGCCACCGGCAACGATCGCATGGCCGAACGCAGCTACAAGCGTTACGCGGCGATGGCCACCGGCCTTCCGGAAGCCGAGGCCATGGTGGACGCGATGCTGGGACTCGTGCATCTCGCGCGCGGCGAGCTCGCGTCGGCGTGCGCCGCGTTCGTCAAATCGGGGGCGGTGTTCACCGAGGGTTTTCCGTCGCCGTGGTTGGCACTGGTGGCCGCCCGCCATGCCCAGGCCGAGGGTGCGCGGGGCGACAGTGCCGCGGCAGCGGCGGCGCTGCGCCGCGCGGAGAAAGCCTACGGACCGCATATCGCGGTGTTCTTGCCCGAACTCGAGCTTGCCCGGGCCTGGGAGCGGGTGTCCGCCGGTGACACCACGGCCGCCCAGACGCATGCGTTGCGCGCGGCGCAAAACGCGCGAGTGGCCGGGATGCACGCGGTCGAAATGCAGGCGCGCCATGCCGCCGTGCGGTTCGGCGATCGTTCGCAGGTGGCGCGGCTGGAGCAGCTGGCGCGCATACTGGACACGCCGTTGGCCGGGGCGGTCGCCGATCATGCCCGCGGGCTGGCACGGCACGACGGCAATTTGCTCGATGCCGCGGCACACCGGTTCGCCGACCTCGGCGCGTTGGCTCTCGCCGCCGACGCATCGGCCCAGGCCGCCGCCGAACACACCCGCCGGGGCGACCGCGCGAAGGGATTCGATTCGTCCACCCGCGCACACGCGCTGGCCAGCCAATGCGGTTTGCGCACCCCGTCGGTCGACGCGTCGGCTCGCCCGCTGCCGTTCAGCGGCCGTGAACGCCAGATCGTCATGCTGGTCGCCGCCGGGCTGTCCAACCGGCAGATCGCCGACCGGCTGGTCATCTCGGTACGCACGGTGGAAGGACACCTGTACCGGATCTTCACCAAGCTCGGCATCAACAATCGCGACCAACTCATCTGCCTTACCCGGCAGGAGCCGCCCAAACGAGGGGAGTTGTCACTTCGTGACGACGAGTCCCTGGGCTACGGGAGCCGCGACCACCCCCGGACGGGCTGACTCTTCATAGGTACCCTATGAAGTTCGGCGTCCCGCCACTCTATCTCTGCGCGCTCACCACTCGACTTAGCTGTGGATTCCAATGATGCCTGCTTGAGGGGCCATACGCTCCCGCCCATGAGAGGCATTCGGAAGCGCAAAGTCGCGATCGTTGACCACGATGTTGACCCGTCCGGACCCGCGGTGACGGTTTTGCCACGGGAGCCGCTCACAGTCGAGGGCCGACTCGCATCGGGCCGCGTGGGCGGGACCTCGGCGCCGCTTGACGCTTTCAGGCTTTATCTGGCGGCAGCGAGTTCGGCCTTCATGTAGCGAACGGCGAGCTCGGGCCGTCTTGTCGGGCAGACGAGAACGGCGCTGGCTCGCGGTAGTCGACGAGCGCTTGTCGCCGGCGTCGGCGGGAGTGGGGAAATTTTGACGCACCGGGCGAATGAATCGACGTGGCCCATCGTGGGCCGCGACGCCGAGTTTCGGCGGTCACTGGCGGCGCTCAGCAACGGGGACTTCAACGGAGTGGCCTTGGTCGGCGACAGCGGAGTGGGCAAGTCGACGCTGGCTCGCATGCTGGCGAAGACGCTCGAGTCGGCCGGCCGCACGGTGCGATTCGCGCTGGGCACGCAAACTGGTTGCGCTCTGCCGCTGGGCGCCTTTTCTCGCGTGGTGAGTCTCGGAGTGGGACATGAACCGGCGATCATGCTGGCCGCTGCGCACAACACCTTGGGCCAGGACAAGAACTTGGTGGTGGTGGTCGACGACGCGCAGCTGCTCGATCCGTTGTCGGCCACCCTGGTCAATCAGCTGGCGGCCGGCCGCAGTGCGCGGTTGATCGTGACGATCCGGTCCGGCGAACCGGTCTCGGATGCGGTGACCGCGTTGCTGAAAGAACGCATATTGCTGACGGTGCACATCGATCCGTTCACCCGCGAGCAGACCGCCCTATTGGCGGGCGCGGTGTTGGGGGGTCCGGTCGAGCCCGGACTGGTCGACGAGTTGTTCGAACGCAGCTCGGGAAATCTACTGCTGCTGCGTGGTTTTCTGGCCGCCGGGCGGGAGAGCGGTGCGCTGGTTCACACCGAGGAGGGTTGGCAACTCCGGGGCCCGTTGCGCGCCGACCGGGAGCTGCACGACGCGTTGGAGTTTCGACTGCAATCGCTGAGTCCGGCGGAGCTGGAGGTGGTGGAGATTCTGGCCACCGCCGAGTTGCTGGAGTTGGAGATCCTGCGCGAAATCTGCGATGCCGACGCGATGGCGAACCTGGAGCGCCGTGGTCTGATCCAGTTGGTCGCCGACGGATCCCACACCCTGGCGCAACTGAATCACCCCATGCTCGGTGAAGCTGCGATCCGGCGCGCCGGGATGGTGCGCTCGCGGCAAATCAACGGTCTACTGGCCAAAACTCTTCGAAGGCACCTGCGGACAACGGGGCGGCGCTCGCAATTGCCCGACCTACGGGGCCGGATCCAGTTGGCCAGGTTCATGATGCGCAGCGACCTCGAGCCCGACCTGGATGTGGCCGTCAAGGCGGCCGCCGACGCGCTGGCGATGTCGAACGTGGCGCTGGGCGAGGAGCTGGCGAGGTTCGCGGTCGATCGTGGTGGTGGCCTGCCGGCCGCGTTGGTGCTTGCCGAGGCGGTGAGTTGGCAAGGGCGCGGCGAGGAAGCCGAAGCCATCCTGCTCGACGTCGACATCGATGGTGACGAGTGGATGATCGCGCGGTGGGCGTGTCTGCGGGCCGCCAACTTGGCATGGGGGTGCGGTGACGCGGAAACAGCGCGGCGCGTACTGAGCGATGTGAAACAGCGCGTTGCGTCCGAGGGGGGCATCCATCTGATCAATGCCTTGGAGGTTTCCATCGGGTTCTTCTGCGGTGACGTTGCGACGACGCTCGAACT
Source organism: Mycobacterium sp. 1245801.1 (assembly GCF_001673055.1). Lineage (NCBI taxonomy): Bacteria > Bacillati > Actinomycetota > Actinomycetes > Mycobacteriales > Mycobacteriaceae > Mycobacterium > Mycobacterium sp. 1245801.1. The sequence goes on along the minus strand of NZ_LZKY01000006.1, from coordinate 62,541 downwards.
GGGGCCGGGACTATGCGAGTCCGATGTCATACCGATGGCGACCGTGTGGGCGGCCATCGCGACATGTGGCGCCTTGATGGCCGTCGGACGATTCTCTGAAGTCGGCCGAATAGCCGAGGCGGGCCTACGGGCGGCGGCGCTCTGCAAGGCGGGATCACAACGGTTCGCCATCGGGGTGGCCGAGGTCATGGTCGCGACCGCCTCCGGCGACTATCCCGCGGCCGAGCGGATCTACAAGCGCTATGCCGCGATGGCGATCGGCATCCCGGCGGCCGAGGCCATGGTCGACGCCATGTTGGGGCTCCTACAGGTCACGCGCGGTGAGCTACCGACAGCCTGCGCCACCCTCGACCGCTCGATCTCCGAACTGTCCCAAGGTTTTCCGTCGCCCTGGTTGCTGGTGGTGGCCGCCCTGCACGCGCAGGCGGAAGGGGCGCGCGGCGAGAGCGCGGCGGCCGCAGCGGCGTTACGGCGTGCGGAGAAGGCCTACGGCCCGCATGTCGCGGTGTTCTTGCCCGAGCTCGAGCTCGCCCGGGCCTGGGAACGGGCGGCCGCCGGCGACCCAGCGGCCGCCCAGACGCACGCGCTGCAAGCAGCCGAAATCGCACGAGAGGCCGGGATGCACGTGGCGGAGATTCGGGCACGCCATGCCGCGGTGCGCTTCGGCGACCGTTCGCAGGCCGCGCGCGTGGCGGAGCTCGTCGAGACGCTGAACACGCCCTCGGCGCGGGCGGTCGCCGACCATGCCCGCGGACTGGCGCAACACGACGGCGATCTGCTCGATGCCGCGGCACATCGGTTCGCTGACCTCGGCGGTTTGGCTTTTGCCGCCGACGCATCGGCTCAGGCCGCCGGCGAGTACGCCCGCGCGGGTGACCGTCGCAGGGAGGTCGAGTCGTCGACGTGGGCGCATGCTTTGGCCAGCCAATGCGGGCTGCGTACCCCCGCCCTCGAGGCCGCGGCACGTCCCCTGCCCTTCAGCGGCCGTGAGCGTCAGATCGTGCTGCTGGTCGCGGCCGGGCTGTCCAACCGGCAGATCGCCGACCGGCTGGTGATCTCGGTACGAACGGTCGAGGGACACTTGTACCGTCTATTCACCAAACTGGGCATCAACAATCGCGACGAGCTCATCCGCCTCATGAGCCGAGACGCGTCTTGACCGACATGCCATTCGGACGTTCGGATCGGCCCACCGGTAGCCAACCCCGCGGCTGCTGTGTAGTTCGCGCAGGCCTCCGGCACCGGCCCGCATCGTTCACAATCCGAAAGAGTCTCCCGCGCAAGCCGATAGCGCGGGCGCTGCACGCGGTGGGTTCGGCGCAGGCAATCCATCTTTCCGCTGGCGGGCGACGGTCCGAGCACTCTGTGACCACCGGTCAAGCCGGCCGCGACCGAGCCGTCGCGCACTACCTGCCGGGGTACCACTCGATCTGTGCGCGCGTACCACTTGAGTCGATTGAATCGGTTCGTGTGGGTTGTTCGAGCAAACATAAGCTCGCGCACATGACATCATGCGTGGCGGGCATGGCCGGTTGGACTCCTGTGGTTGTCGATTGCTACAGGATGTCACAAAACCCGCGAAAGTCGTTACACCGGACGGATGTTGGGGTCCGCGGCGGGGTTGCCGCAACCGTACCGATGCTGCTCACTGCCGCATGGTGCACGCGAGCGGCTCTCATCTCCGCGAGCGCGGGCCTGCAGCCCGGACGCACACCCACTTGTAACTTCCTCCATCGGGCTGGGGCGAGCACGCAACACACCTACGCCGTTTCTAAGAGGTTGAAATCATGTCTCACAGCCACCGGGTGGTCGACCACATCGTCGGGTATCTCGCGTCAATCGGAGTCGACTACATATTCGGCGTCGACGGCGGCAACATCGAAGACCTGTACGACGCCGCATTCTCACACTCGGACGTCGGCGCGGTGTTGGCCAAACACGAATTCTCGGCCGCGGCGATGGCCGACGGATATAGGCGCAGCGGCGGTGGCTTGGGCGTGGTGGCGGCCTCCGGCGTGGGCGCGCTGAACCTTGTCGCCTGCCTCGAGGAATCGTCGACCAGCCGCGTGCCGCTGTTGGCGTTGGTGGGTCAGCCGGCCACCGCGATGGATGGTTGTGGCAGCTTTCAGGACACGAGCGGCCGCAACGGTTCACTGAATGCCGAGGCGCTGTTCTCCGAGGTGTCGGTGTTCTGCCGACGGGTGCGGGCCCCCGCGGACATCGCCTCGGCGCTGCCCGCCGCCGTGGCGGCGGCGCGAGCGGGCGGCCCTGCGGTGTTGTTGCTGCCCAAAGACGTTCAGCAAGCTGACGTGTGCATCCACGGCTTCATGCCCGGCCGCGGAATTGATAGTCCACGGGACATCGGTGATCCGCGTCTGATCGTGGAAATGCTGCGCCGGGTGAGGGGGCCGGTGACAATCATCGCCGGTGAACAGGTGGTCCGTGACGATGCGCGAGCCGAACTGGCGTCGTTGCGGGCGGTGCTCCGCGCCCGGGTGGCGTGCGTGCCTCACGCCAAGGATGCCGCCGGCACACCGGGTTTTGGGTTGTCTTCGGCGCTTGGCGTCACCGGTGTCATGGGCCACCCGGGTGTGGCGAAAGCGGTGGCCGGCAGCGCGTTGTGCCTGGTGGTGGGCACGCGGTTGCCTGTGACAGCGCGCGCAGGTTTGGACGATGCGCTGGCCGCGGTGCCCACCCTCTCAATCGGATCGGTACCGCCATACGTCGCATGCACCCACGTCCACACCGACGATCTGCAGGCATCGCTGCATATGCTGACGAGCGCGCTGACCGGGCGCGAGCGGCCGACCGGAATTCGAGTTCCCGACGCGGTGTCGAGCAGCGAGTTGAATCCGCCGAACTTCGACGGTCCCGGGGTGCGCTATCGCGACGCGATGAGCATGCTCGACCGCGTGTTGCCCGACGGGGTCGATGTTGTCGTCGACGTCGGCAATAGCGGCGCGGCGGCCGTCCACTATCTGCCGGTTCGCCGCGGGGGCCGGTTCGCCGTCGCCCCCGGCATGGGCTACAGCTTTGGCGCCGGGATCGGAATGGCCTTCGGCCGTAGAAGATTCGGGCCGCGGCACGAGCGCGTCGTGGTGATAGCCGGGGACGGTGCCTTCTTCACACACGGCATGGAGGTGCATACCGCTGTGCAGTACGGGCTACCGGTGACGTTCGTCTTGTTCAACAACAACGCCCACGCCATGTGCGCGATGAGCGAAAAGTTGTTCTACGGGAATCGGCATAGTTACAACACCTTCACAACGAGTCGGCTGGGGGCCGGTCTCGCCGCGATGTTTCCGGACCTTCCATCGGTCGATGTCGATGACGTCAACAGCTTGAGCGCCGCCATGCATTCAGCGCTAGAGGTCGACGGGCCGTCGGTGATCAGCGTCGAATGCGCCGCCGACGAAATTCCGCCTCTCTCGACTTTTCTCGGGTCTTTGACACCGAAATCTGTTGATTGCCAGAGTGTCCCGACGGAGAACAGAACCGATATCGTCTTCAGCGCGTGACGGCATCACCCGCCGGTATCGGCGCGATGGCAGTTTCAATGCGTACATCAGCCTAGATAGGGAGCGCTCGACACAGGTCTCGACCCGGCCCCCGGGTGGGGGTGGCTGTATCCGCGCATGTCGGACTCGGCGCACGGCTGTCTAGTCGGCGTCAGGTAGTCCTCTGTGGCCATCTAATCGGTACCGGGTGTTTGCTGACAGCCCAGACCCGCGGCCGCGACGGAAAACGCTGTTGCAGAATAAATCCCACGCTGACACGTGCATCTTTGGTGAACATTTGTCTGCCACTACGCAAGCTGCTGCGTTGGCGTGCGCTGACCACTCTATGTGTGTGCAGTTACTACGCTACCCGGCTTGATAAGCCTTACAACATGATTCAAACCCATACGCTCCCGATCATGTGTAGACCGTTGCTCGGTTAAGCCCCCGAGCTCCCGGTCGGGACCAGCAAGTGCGCAATTCGAGAACTTGGAGGACTAGTGAGTATCAATCCGTTCGATGACGACAATGGCAGCTTTCTCGTGCTGATCAATGACGAAGAGCAACACAGCCTGTGGCCGGCATTCGCCGACATTCCGGCCGGCTGGCAGATGGTTTACGGCGAAGCGGATCGCACTGCGTGCCTGGATTACATCGAACAGAACTGGCCCGATATCCGGCCGAAGACTCTACGAACCAGGCTGGCGACAGAGCGCCGGGGTTCTGGCGAGTAAACCGCGAAGGAAATCCGATGACGATTGATGACCGGGCGCTGCAGGTTGGGCGCGAACAACTGACGGAACCTGACGGTGGCCCATTCCCGCTGACGCGCGGACAGCTAGACATTTGGCTTGCGCAGCAAACGGACCACCAAGGTGCGAGGTGGCAGCTGGGCTATCTTCTGCGAATTGAGGGCACGGTCGACCCGTGGCTGCTTGAGCACACGATCCGGCAAGTGGTGCGCGAGGCCGAACCGATCAGAGCTGCCTTCTTCCAGGTGGATGGCCAGGTCTTCCAACAGGCGGTCGATTACCCGGATGTCGAGCTCGCCTGCTATGAGCACATGGGCTCGCAGGACCCGGTCCAGGAAGCCTATCGGCTGGCAGCCTCGATTCAGAGCACGGTGATGCCGCTTGATGGCCCGCTGTTCAAATTTGCGTTATTGCAAACGCGGCCGGATGAGTTTTATCTTTTCGTCTGCTGCCACCACATAGTGGCGGATGGAATCGGCCTTGCCCTTATTTGTCATCGGATCGGAGAGGTCTACAACGCCCTGGCTTCGGGGGCACCGATTCCCCCCGTCTTCTTTGGATCGCTGAGTGATCTGATTGCTTGCGAGGTGGAATACGAAGCGTCCACCGATTACCTCGATGATCAGGCCTATTGGGCCAAGAACCTGCCGGCGGAAAGCGAACCGCGTTATCGGTCGGCGCCCGCAACGGGCGCGCGCGAGCCATCTGAATCGTCTCCACCCGTTGAATTAGACCCGGCCGTAGTCGCCGGGATCCAGGAATTGGCGCAGGCGTTGGGCGTGCGCCGCTCTTCGGTGATCGCTGCGGCATGCGCGCTGCTGGTGGGTGGTTGCGACGTCGAGAGTTCCGAGGTGGTGTTCGAATTCCCGGTAAGCAGGCGGGTGCGTCCGGAGACGCAGGCGGTGCCCGGCATGATTACCGGGTTCGTCCCACTGGTGTTAAAAGCTTCGCCGGGGTCCTCGGTTGCCAGTTTTTGTGAACATGTCGACACGCGACTGCGAGAAGCGCTGCACCATCAGCGATTCCCGGTGCACCTCATCGAGAACAGGCGTCTCCGCGGCTCTGCGCAGCGGTCAAATCGCATAATCCTCAACTTCATTCCGACTACAAACCTGGCGAACATTGCTGGTGCCACGGTTTCGGGAACACTGACCCACACCAATCTCGTCGATCAGCTTGGGCTGGATTTTTTCAGCGACCACGATCGGCTTTTTCTCGGCATGCAGCCCGGCGCCACGACGGGTGGGTTCGGGGGCGCTGGACAATGGCTTTCTGATTGTGACGTCCGCGATTTGATCGATCGGTTGGAGCGGGTGTTGGTGGCGATGACCGCCGACCCGGCACGGCCGCTGTCATCGGTGGATGTGCTCGGCGCGGGTGAGCATGCCCGGCTGGGGGAGATCGGCAATCGGGCCGTGTTGAGCGAGTCGGCGAGTATGCCGGTGTCGATCCCGGCGCTGTTCGCGACTCATGTGACCAGGATTCCGGATGCGGTGGCGGTGGTGGGTGAGGGCAAGTCGGTCACTTACCGCGAGCTCGATGAGGCTTCGAATCGGCTGGCGCACATGTTGGCTGGCCGAGGTGCGGGCCCTGGACAGGTTGTGGCACTGCTATTTTCGCGTTCGGCCGAGGCGGTGGCCGCGATCTTGGCGGTGCTCAAGACGGGGGCGGCCTATCTGCCGATCGACCCGGCAGTGCCCGATGAGCGGATCGGATTCGTGCTGGCCGATGCCGCACCGATCGCCGCGGTGACGTCCGGTGGGCTGGCCGAGCGGCTCGACAACCATGACGTGGTCGTCATCGATGTCAACGATCCCGCTGTGGATGCCCAGCCCAGTACAGGCTTGACGGGCCCCGAGCCCGACGCTATCGCGTACTTGATCTACACCTCGGGCACCACCGGGGTGCCCAAGGGGGTGGCGATCACCCATTGCAATGTGACCGAGCTGTTGGGGTCGTTGGGCGCCGGCCTGCCGGGGACGGGTACGTGGGCGTTGTGTCACTCGTTGGCTTTCGACGTGTCGGTGTGGGAGATCTTTGGTGCCCTGTTGCGAGGTGGGCGCCTGGTGGTGGTCTCTGAGCCGGTGACCAGTTCCCCGCACGAGTTACATCGGGTTTTGGTGGCCGAGCGGGTCAGCATGTTCAGTCAAACCCCGTCCGCCTTGAGCGTGTTGTCTCCGCGGGGTTTGGAGTCGGTGGCCGTGGCCGTGGTCGGTGAGGCGTGCCCCGTCGAGGTGGTGGATCGGTGGGCGCCTGGTCGGGTGATGGTCAATGCCTATGGCCCGACCGAGACCACGATGTGTGTGGCGATCAGCGCCCCGCTGTCCGCGGGCGCGGGTGTGGTGCCGATCGGCTCGCCGGTCAGCGGAGCCGCACTGTTTGTCCTCGACAGTTGGTTGCGCCCGGTGCCCGCCGGGGTGGTGGGGGAGTTGTATGTGGCCGGCACCGGGGTCGGGGTCGGGTATGTGGGTCGGGCCTCGTTGACCGCCTCGCGGTTTGTGGCCTGCCCGTTCACCGGTGCGTGGGGGCAGCGGATGTATCGGACCGGCGATCTGGTGCGCTGGCGTGCCGATGGGCAGCTGGAGTATCTGGGGCGTGCTGATGAGCAGGTCAAGATCCGCGGCTACCGCATCGAACTGGGCGAGATCCAGAGCGCACTGACCGCCCTCGACGGCGTCGAGCAAGCGGTCGTGATCGCCCGCGAAGACCGCCCCGGCGACAAACGCCTCATCGGCTATGTCACCGAATCGAGCAGCGGGGCAGTAGATCCGGGCGCGCTGCGTACCGCGCTGGCCGAGCGATTGCCCGAGTACATGGTGCCCGCCGCGGTGGTCGTGCTGGACGCGCTGCCGCTCACTGTCAACGGCAAACTCGATACCCGCGCTTTGCCCGCACCCGAATACCAGAACGCCGGATATCGCGCACCGGCCAGTGCGGTCGAGGAGATCCTGGCCGGTATTTACGCGGACGTGCTCGGCGTCGAGCGTGTCGGGGTGGACCAGTCGTTTTTCGACCTGGGCGGGGATTCACTGCTGGCGACGCGCCTGATCGCGGTGATCGAGACCAGTCTGCACGCCGAGCTTTCGGTGCGCACGGTGTTCGAGTCGCCCACGGTGGCCCAGTTGGCGCTCCGCGTCTGCGCGGGCGCAAGTCGGCTTGAGCCGTTGGTGGCGGTGGAGCGGCCTGCGGCGGTTCCGCTGTCGTTCGCCCAGCAGCGGTTGTGGTTTATCGACCAATTGCAGGGACCGTCACCGATCTACAACATACCGGCCGCATTGCGGCTATGTGGACGGCTGGATGCCGAGGCGTTGGGTGCGGCGCTGGCCGATGTGGTGGCCCGCCATGAGACCCTCCGCACGCTGTTTACGGCGCCCACCGGAACACCGCAGCAAGTGGTTATCCCATCAGAAGAAGTCGATTTCGGTTGGGAGATCATTGATGCCACCGGCTGGTCGTCAGGCCGCCTCAGTGAGGCCGTAAACGCCGCGGCGTGCCACACATTCGATCTGGCCACCGAGATCCCCTTGCGGGCAAAGCTTTTCCGCGTCGCCGACGACGAACACGTGCTGGTGGCCGTGGTGCACCACATCGCCGCCGACGGCTGGTCGATCACCGCACTGGTGCGTGATATGGGACTGGCTTACGCCAGCCGGTGTGTGGGTCAAGCCCCGGGGTGGGCGCCGTTGCCGGTGCAGTACGTCGATTACACGCTGTGGCAGCGTGCGCAGTTGGGCGATGTCGCCGATCGCGAGAGTCCGATCGCTGCGCAGTTGGCCTACTGGGAACAGGAGCTGGCTGGGCTGCCCGAGCGCCTGGCGTTGCCCACCGATAGGCCCTACCCGCCGGTGGCCGATTACCGCGGCGCCAGCGTAATCGTGGACTGGCCCGCCGAGCTCCAAGAGCGGGTGCGCGCGGTGGCACGCGAGCACAATGCGACCAGCTTCATGGTGATCCAGGCCGCCCTGGCCGTACTGCTGGGCAAGCTCAGCGCCAGCAGCGACGTGGCAGTCGGATTCGCGACCGCCGGGCGGAGCGACCCAGCGCTCGATGAGCTGGTGGGGTTCTTCATCAACACCCTGGTGCTGCGGGCCGATTTGGCCGGGGACCCCACCGTGGCCGAGTTGCTGGCCCAGGTGCGGTCGCGCAGCGTCGCCGCCTACGAACACCAAGACGTGCCCTTCGAGGTGCTCGTTGATCGACTGAACCCGACCCGAAGCCTGGCCCACCACCCGCTGATACAGGTCGTGTTGGCCTGGCAGAACTTCCCGGGGCACACCAGCGACCCCGCCGCCGGGCTGGACCTGGGCGACCTGAAGGTCACGCGTTTGCCAGTGGACACCCAATCGGCGCGCATGGATCTGACGTTCACCCTCGCGGAACGTTTCACCCAGACCGGTGAGCCCGCCGGAATCGCCGGGGATGTGGAGTTTCGCACTGATGTCTTTGACGCGGCCAGCATCGAGGCGCTGATCGAGCGGTTGCGGCGAGCATTGACGGCCATGACCGCCGACCCCAGCCGACGGTTGTCGTCGGTGGACCTGATGGATGCCGACGAGCACACCCAACTGGACAAGATCGGTAACCGGGAGGCGCTGGCCCGGCCGGTGCCAAGCGTGGCGTCGATCCCGGCGGTGTTCGCCGCTCAGGTGGCGCGCACGCCAGAGGCGGCGGCGATCACCTTTGCAGGCCAGTCGATGACCTACCGCGAGCTCGACGAGGCGTCCAACCGGTTGGCGCACCTGCTGGCTGCCCTGGGCGCCGGCCCGGGACAGTGTGTGGCGCTGCTGTTGCCACGATCGGCCGAGGCGGTCCTGGCGGTAATGGCGGTGCTCAAGACCGGGGCGGCCTATCTGGCGATCGACCCGGCGCATCCCACCGCGCGCATGGAGTTCATGGTTGCTGATGCCGCACCGATCGCCGCGATCACCACCGCAGGACTGGCCGAGCGGTTCGACGGTTGTGGCCTGCCGGTCATCGACGTCGCGGACCCGCGCATCCTCGGCTGCCCGTGCACGGGCTTGGCGGCGCCGGGCCCCGAAGCGATCGCTTACCTGATCTACACCTCGGGCACCACCGGGGTTCCCAAGGGGGTGGCCGTCGCTCACCAGAATGTGATCCGGCTACTGGACTCTTTGAATGCGGACCAAGAGCTGGTGGGGCAGGTGTGGACGCAGTGCCACTCGCTGGCCTTCGACTACTCGGTGTGGGAAATCTTCGGTGCGCTGTTGCACGGCGGACGGCTCGTGGTGGTGCCGGAGTCGGTGACCCGCTCGCCTGAAGAGCTGCACGCCTTGCTGATTGCCGAACAGGTCAGCGTATTGAGTCAGACGCCGTCTGCGTTTTATGCGCTGCAAACCGCCGACGCGCGGGCAGCCGAGTCCGAGGAACGGCTGAACCTGCAGATGGTGGTGTTCGGTGGCGAGGCGCTAGAACCCCAGCGCCTCGGGACGTGGTTGGACCGCCACCCGCGATCACCGCGGCTCATCAACATGTACGGCATCACCGAGACAACGGTGCACGCCTCGTTCCGGGAGATCACGGTCGCCGACGTCGACCGCAGTGTCAGCCCGATCGGGTTGCCCCTGAACCATCTCGGCTTTTTCGTGCTGGACACCGACTTGCACCCGGTGCCCGTCGGGGTGACAGGGGAGTTGTACGTGGCCGGCGGCGGACTGGCGTACGGATACCTGGGCCGCGCGGGGCTGACGGCGTCGCGGTTTGTGGCGTGCCCGTTCGCCGCGTCCGGGGCGCGGATGTATCGGACCGGGGATCTGGTGAGTTGGGGTCCCGATGGGCAGCTGCGGTATCTGGGGCGCGCCGACGAGCAGGTCAAGATCCGGGGATATCGCATCGAGCTCGGCGAAATCCAAGCGGCGCTGGCCGCATTCGACGGGGTGGAGCAGGCGGCGGTCATCGCCCGCGAGGACCGCCCCGGCGACAAGCGGCTGGTGGGTTATGTCACCGGAACCGCTGACCCGGCCGAGGTTCGGGCATGGCTGGGTCAGCGGCTTCCGGCCTACATGGTGCCGGCGGCGGTGGTGGTGATCGATGCGCTGCCGCTCACGGTCAACGGCAAGCTGGATACCCGGGCCCTGCCGGCGCCCGAATACGGCGAGGGTGATCGGTACCGCGCCCCGGCTACGCCCACCGAGGAGATCCTGGCCGGCATCTACGCTCAAGTGCTCGGGCTCGACCGGGTCGGGGTCGATGACTCCTTCTTCGACCTGGGCGGGGATTCGCTGTCTGCCATGCGGGTCATCGCCGCCATCAACAAATCCCTGGACGCCGGCCTTGCGGTACGCACCGTGTTCGAGTCCCCCACGATCGCCCAGTTGGCGCCCCGTATCGGCGGGGCCGGGAATGGGCGTAAGCCGCTGGTGGCCGGCGAGCGGCCCACGGTGGTGCCGTTGTCGTATGCGCAGAGCCGGCTGTGGTTCCTCGACCGATTCGAGGGCGGGGTGGCGACCTACAACATGCCGACCGCGTTTCGGATCAGCGGGGCGCTGGACGTCGAGGCGCTGACGGCGGCAATCGATGACGTGATCGCCCGCCACGAGACGCTGCGCACCATATTTCCGGATATCGACGGCGTGCCGTTCCAGAAGGTACTGCCGGCCGAGGCGGGGATGTGGCGTCGCGGGGCCCCCGCAGTCGTGTCGTTGGCGGAGCAGGATCTAGTCGGCGAACTGGTTGGGCTGGCGGGCCATCGGTTTGACTTGGCAACCGAAATCCCGCTTCGGGCGCAGATCTATGAGGTGAGCCCCGAGCAGCATGTCGTGGGAATTGTGGTGCACCACATCGCTTGTGACGGGTGGTCCCTGGCGCCGATGGCCAGAGATATCGGCGAGGCATATCGGGCGCGGCGGCAGGGCCAGACCCTGCAGTTGGCGCCGTTGCCGGTGCAGTACGCCGATTTCACCCTCTGGCAACGGGAATGGTTGGGCGTCGAGTCCGATCCCGACAGTGTGATCGCCGGGCAGTTGGCGTACTGGCGAAACGAGTTGGCCGATCTGCCCGAGGTGGTGTCGCTGCCGGCGGACCGGGCGCGCCCGCCGGTGCCGAGCTACCGCGGCGATGCGGTGGACGTGCACCTCGATCCACGGCTGTGGGCCGGAATCAAGGCGCTGGCGGCTGCGCATAATGCGACCGCCTCGATGGTGTTGCAGGCGGCCATGGCGGTGGTGTTGCACCGGGCCGGGGCCGGCGAGGACATCGCGATCGGCACCCCGATCGCCGGCCGGATGGATGCGGCGCTCGATGAGCTGGTCGGGTTCTTCGTCAACACGTGGGTGTTGCGGGTGGGGGTGACGCCCGCGAACCGGTTCAGCGAGGTGCTTGAGGGCGTGCGTCAGAAAGCGCTGGACGCCTACAGCAACCAGGATCTGCCCTTTGAGCGGCTGGTCGAGCAGCTCAACCCGGTGCGCTCCACGGCGCATCATCCGGTGTTCCAAGTGGCCTTGGCCTTCCAGAACAATGTGCGCCCCGACGTGGCTCTCGACGGGCTCAGCGTCGAGCCACTCGCGGTGGACAGCCGCACCGCCAAATTCGACCTGGACGTCGATCTGCGAGAGGTGCCCTCCGAGGACCCGACCGCACCGATGGCCGCCGGCGTCGTGACCTATGCCACCGACCTGTACGACCGGGTCACCATCGAGCGCTTCGTCACCTGGTTTGAGCGGGTGATCGAAGCGATCGTAGGGGACGCGTCCGTGGTGGTGGGCGACCTGGCGTTGCTGGATCCCGACGAGCGGGATTTGGTGCTCTTGCGGTGGTCTGGCGCCGGCGTCGAGGCGCCGACGGGAGTGGCGCCGGAGTTGTTGGCAGCAGCGGTGGCCGCCGATCCGGACGCGGTGGCGGTCGTCGATCATGCCCGGACCTTGTCCTATCGCGAACTCGACCAGTGGTCGACGCGGCTGGCGCGGGTGCTGATCGAGGCAGGGGTGGGTCCGGAACGCGCCGTCGGCGTGGCGATCGGCCGGTCCACGGAGCTGGTGGTGGCGTGGTGGGCGGTGCAGAAAGCCGGCGGCGTGTATGTGCCGGTCGATCCCACTCACCCCGTCGAGCGGATCGCCACGGTGCTGGACTCGGTGGACGCGGTGTGCGTCCTGACCCGCGATGCCGACGTGGTGGCCGGGGCCGGGACGCGCGCGGTGCTGCGCATGGACGGCCTGGACCTTTCTGGGCGGTGCGCAGAGGCGATCACCGACGCCGACCGGCTGGCGTCGCTGGGGCCGGATAACACCGCCTATGTGATCTTCACGTCGGGGTCCACCGGCACCCCCAAGGGTGTGGCGGTCAGCCACGGCGGTCTGCCCGGGGTAGCCGCGGCGCACCGCGAGGTATTCGGCATGGGCGAGGACACCCGCATGCTGGCGGTGCTCTCCCCGACGTTTGACGCCGCGCTCGGCGAGCTATTGGTCGCGGTGGGAGCGCGGGGCGCGTTGGTGGTTGCGCCGCCGGAGGTCTTTGCCGGCGAGGCGTTGACCGCCTTGCTGGAGGAGCATCGGGTCAACGCGGCGGTGATGACCCCGACGTTGCTCTCGACGCTGGATCGAACCCGGCTGGATGGGTTGTCCACGCTGATCGTCGGCGGTGAGGCCTGCCCGGACGAGTTGGTGACCGCGTGGGCGCCGGGGCGGTGCATGTTCAACGGCTACGGTCCCACCGAGGCCACGATCTGGGCCACCACTGCGCCGCTGCTGGCGGGGCAGCCGGTCCGCATCGGCACCCCGCTCCCGGGGATGCGCGCACTGGTGCTCGACGCGCGGCTGAACCCCGCGCCGATCGGGGTGGTCGGTGACCTGTATCTGGGCGGACCGGCGGTGGCGTGCGGCTACCTGGGCCGGGCGGAATTGACCGCGGAACGATTCGTGGCGGATCCCTACGGGCCTGCGGGCGCGCGGCTGTATCGCACCGGCGACCTGGTGCGCTGGGCACCCGACGGAACCCTGGAATATCTCGGCCGTGCCGACGCACAGATCAAGCTGCGTGGACACCGCATCGAACTGGGCGAAATCGAAAACACCTTGCTGGGCTGCCCCCAGGTCACCCGCGCGGCCGCGACCGTGCATGAGAGCAAAACCGGCTCGCATCTGGTCGCCTATGTGACCCTCGAGCAGACCACCACCGCCGAGCACGACGCCGAAACCGTCGACGCGTGGCAACAGCTATATGACGAGGCGTATGGCGCTGACGTGGAGGCGCCGGAGTTCGGCATGGACTTCCGCGGCTGGAACAGCAGCTACACCGACGATCCGATTCCGCTCGAAGAGATGGAGGAGTGGCGTTCGGCCACCGTGGATCGGATCCTTCAACTGCATCCCGCGCGGGTACTGGAGATCGGCGTGGGCTCGGGGCTATTGCTTTCCCAGGTGGCCCCGGTGTGTTCCGAGTATTGGGCGACGGACTTCTCCGCGCCGACGATCCAGCGGCTGCAGGCCGCCGTGGCCGGACGGTCGTGGGGCGATCGGGTGCGGTTGCAGGTGCAGCCCGCCGATGTCGCCGCCGGGTTGCCGGAAGGCCACTTCGATCTCGTGGTGCTCAATTCGGTGGTCCAGTACTTCCCGAGCGCGCGGTATCTGACCGACGTGCTGGCGGTCGCGATGCGATTGCTGGCACCGGGCGGGGCACTGTTTATCGGCGATGTGCGCAACCACAGTCTGCAGGGCGCGTTCCAGACCGGGATCGCGCTCGCCCGCAGCGCCACCGACATCGCCGACGCCGACGAGATTCGCCAACGAGTTCAGCGCGCCGTGCTCAGCGAAGCCGAATTGTTGTTGGCCCCAGAGTTTTTCACCACCTGGGCTGCCGGCCATCCGTCGGCGGCCGGGCTGGATATCGAAGTCAAGCGCGGGATGGCCGACAACGAACTCAACCGCTATCGTTACGACCTCGTCGTCCGTAAATCCCCCGCGCCGGTGCGCTCCCTGGCCGGCGCAGACAGCTGGGCGTGGACCCAGTGCGCGGGGCTGAGCGGACTGCACGATCGGTTGGTGGCTCAGCGTCCCAACACCGTTCGCATCACCGAGATCCCCCGCGCCGGACTGATCAGCGACGTCCGCATCGAGCAAGCCCTGCTGGGCGGGCTTTCCCTGGCGGACGCAGTGGCCCTGGCCGACGGCGCCGATGCAGTTGTCCCCGAACAACTGCACCGCCTTGGGGAGAGCGCCGGATATCACGTCGCCGTCACCTGGGGTGCCCAACCGGGCACCGTGGATGCGGTGTTCATCGCTGCAGCGGACGCTGAGCGGACGTCGGCGCTGACCGATCTGTATCTGCCGGCTGACGGGCCCCACCGGGTCACCGGTTACGCCAATGACCCGCAGACCAACACCAAGATCACCGCGGTGCGTCAGCAATTGAGCGCGTGGTTGCCCGAATATATGGTGCCGACCCATATCGTGGTGCTCGACGAGTTCCCGATGACGACCTCGGGCAAGATCGACCGTAAAGCCTTGCCGGCGCCGGTGTTTGCCACCACAGCCTTCCGGGCGCCGCAGACCCAGACGGAAAGAATCCTCGCCGGCATCTATGCCGAGGTGCTCGGGATCGACAAGATCGGGATCGACGACTCGTTCTTCGACCTGGGCGGGGATTCCCTGTCGGCGATGCGTTTGATCGCCGCGGTCAACACCCGTCTGGATGCCGATATTTCGGTGCGTGCGGTGTTCGAGGCGCCCACGGTCGCCCAGTTGGCGTCCCGTGTCGGTAAGGGCGGGGGCCTGGAGCCGCTGAAGCCGGTTGAGCGGCCGGCGGTGGTTCCGTTGTCGTTTGCCCAGAGCCGGTTATGGTTCATCGACCAGTTGCAGGGGCCCTCACCGCTTTACAACGTGGTGCTGCCGTTGCGGCTGGCCGGGCCGCTTGATGTGGACGCGCTGGGTGCGGCACTGGTGGATGTGGTGGGCCGCCACGAGAGCCTGCGCACGCTGTTCCCGGCGGTCGAGGGGGTACCGCGGCAGCTGGTAGTGCCCGCCGAGCAGGCCGATTTCGGTTGGGACGTCATCGATGCCACCGGCTGGCCGGCAGGCCGGCTGCAGGAGGCTATCCGCGCTACCGTGAGTTACGGATTTGACCTGGCTGCCGAGATCCCGTTGCGGGCAAGGCTTTTCCGCGTCGCCGAGGACGAACACGTGATAGTGGCGGTGGTGCACGAAATCGCCGCTGATGGTTGGTCGACGACCCGGCTGGTGCGTGACCTGGGGGTGGCCTATGCCAGCCGGTGCGAGGGGCAACCCCCCGGCTGGACGCCATTGCCGGTGCAGTATGTCGATTACACGCTGTGGCAGCGCGCGCAGTTCGGCGATCTCGATGACACTGAAAGCCGCATCGCCGCGCAGGTGGCCTACTGGGAGCAGGCGCTGGCCGGGATGCCCGAGCGGCTGCAGCTGCCCACCGATCGGCCCTACCCGCCGGTGGCCGATCAGCGCGGCGCCAGGGTGGCGGTGCAGTGGCCGGCGCTATTGCAGCAGCAGGTCGCCCGTGTTGGCCGCGAGCACAACGCGACCGGTTTCATGGTGACGCAGGCCGCCCTGGCGGTGGTGCTGTCCAAGCTCAGCGCCAGCAGCGATGTGGCAGTGGGCTTCCCGATTGCCGGGCGCCGCGACCCGGCACTGGATGAGCTGGTGGGCTTTTTCGTCAACACCTTGGTGCTGCGCGTCGATCTAGCCGGCGATCCCACCGTGGCCGAGCTGCTGGCTCAGGTGCGAGCACGCAGCCTGGCCGCCTACGAGCACCAAGACGTGCCCTTCGAGGTGCTCGTCGAGCGGCTCAACCCCGCGCGGTCGCTGGCCCATCACCCGCTGGTTCAGGTGGTGTTCGCCTGGAACAACTTCCCCGGGCAAATCGAAGTCCCCGCGACCGGGCTGAGTTTGGGCGATCTTCAGGTCACGCCGCTGGTCGGCGACACCCAAACCGCGAAGATGGATGTGGTCTTCTTCCTCAAGGAATCCTGGACCGAGGCCGGTGAGCCCGCCGGGATTTCCGGGACGGTGGAATATCGCACCGACGTGTTCGACCCGGCCAGCATCGAGGCGTTGATCGAGCGGTTGGAGCGGGTGTTGGCGGCGATGACCGCCGATCCCACCCGGCGGCTGTCGTCGGTGGATTTGCTTGGCGAGGGTGAGCATGCCCGCTTGGATCGGATCGGTAACCGGGCGGCGTTGACCCGACCCGCACCGCCGCCGGTGTCGATTCCGGTGTTGTTCGCCGCGCAGGTGGCTCGCGCCCCGGAGGCGGTGGCACTGACGTGCGGAGGCCGCTCGATGACCTACCGCGAGCTTGATGAGTCGTCGAACCGGTTGGCGCACTTGCTCGCCGACCAGGGAGTGGGCGCGGGGGCGCCGGTGGCACTGCTGTTTTCCCGGTCGATGGAGGCGGTCGTGGCGATTCTGGCGGTGCTCAAGGCCGGGGCGGCGTATCTGCCGATTGACCCGGGCGCGCCGGCGGAACGGATCGGATTCCTGCTCGACGACGCTCAGCCGACCGCGGCGATCACCACGGCGGACCTGCGCGTGCGTCTCGACGGGCGTCAGCTGCTGGTCATCGATGTCAACGATCCCCGCGTGGACACCTACCCGTGCACGGGTGTGCCGGGGCCGGCCCCGGATGACGTCGCCTATTTGATCTACACCTCGGGCACCACCGGCGTGCCCAAGGGAGTGGCGATCACCCATCACAACCTCACCCAGCACCTGGAGTCGTTGAACGCTGGCCTGCCGCCCGGACGAGTGTGGACGCAATGCCATCCCTACGTCTTTGACTTCTCGGTGTGGGAGATCTGGGGCGCGTTACTGCACGGCGGGCGCCTAGTGGTGGTGCCCGAGTCGGTGACGAGTTCCCCGGAAGAGTTTCATGCCTTGATGGTGGCGGAGCAGGTCAGCGTGTTGACCCAGACACCGTCGGCGGTGGCGGCGTTGCCGGTTGAGGGATTGGAGTCGGTGGCGCTGCTGGTGGGTGGCGAGGCCTGCTCGGCCGAGGTGGTGGATCGCTGGGCGCCGGGGCGGGTGATGGTCAATGCCTATGGCCCGACCGAGGTCACGATATACGCGGCGATGAGCGCGCCGCTGGCGGCGGGTTCGGGTGTGGTGCCGATCGGCGCGCCGGTGTCAGGGGCGGCATTGTTCGTGCTGGATAGCTGGCTGCGGCCCGTTCCCGCGGGAGTCGTCGGGGAGTTGTACGTGGCCGGTGGGGGGCTGGCGAACGGATATGTGGGCCGGGCTTCGTTGACCGGGTCGCGGTTTGTGGCGTGCCCGTTCGGGGCGCCGGGGACGCGGATGTATCGCACCGGAGACTTGGTGTGGTGGGGTGCTGACGGGCAGCTGCGGTATCTGGGACGTGCCGATGAACAGGTCAAGATCCGCGGGTATCGCATCGAGCTGGGGGAGATTCAGGCCGCTCTGGCAGCGCTGGACGGGGTGCAGCAGGCGGTAGTGGTAGCCCGCGAGGACCGCCCGGGCGACAAACGCCTGGTCGGCTACGTGACCGGGACAGCTAGCCCGGCCGAGCTACGCAGCGCGCTGGGCGAGCGGTTGCCGGAGTACATGGTGCCGGCCGCGGTGGTGGTGTTGGCGGCGCTGCCGCTCACGCCCAATGGCAAACTCGATGCCCGCGCCCTGCCGGCGCCCGCGTATCAGAACGCCGGTTATCGCGCTCCGGCCAGCCCGGTTGAGGAGATCTTGGCCGGCGTGTTCGCCGAGGTGTTGGGGACTGACGAGGTCGGTGTCGATGACTCGTTCTTCGATGCGGGCGGGGATTCGTTGTTGGCGATGCGTCTCGTCGCCGCGATAGAGATGGGTTTGGGCGCCGAGTTGTCGGTGCGCACGGTGTTCGAGGCGCCCACGGTGGCCCAGTTGGCGTTGCGTGTGGGTGGCGACGGGGGTCGGCGCGAGCCGTTGGTGGCCCTCGAGCGGCCCGCGGTGGTGCCGTTGTCGTTTGCCCAGCAGCGGTTGTGGTTCGTCGACCAGTTGCTGGGGCCGTCACCGGTCTACAACATGGCGGCGGCGTTGCGGCTCAGTGGGCACCTGGACGCCGAGGCGTTGGGGGCGGCGCTGGCCGATGTGGTGGCTCGCCAGGAAAGCCTGCGCACCTTGTTCCCCGCGGTCGAGGGGATACCACGGCAGGTGGTGATCCCGGCCGACCGGGCCGACTTCGGCTGGCAGGTCGTCGATGCCACCGGCTGGCCGGTGGACCGGCTGCAGGATGCCATCGATCCCACGGTGCGGCACTCGTTTGATTTGGCGACCGAGATCCCGTTGCGGGCAAGGCTTTTCCGTGTCGCTGAGGATGAGCATGTGTTGGTGGCCGTGATGCACCATATCGCCGGCGACGGCTTGTCGATGGCCCCGCTGGTGGCTGATCTGGGGGTGGCCTATGCCGCCCGGTGTGCCGGGCGGGCGCCGGGGTGGGCGCCGTTGGCGGTGCAGTACGTCGATTACACGTTGTGGCAGCGCGCCCAGCTCGGGGATGTGGCCGATGCCGACAGCCCGATCGCCGCGCAGCTGGCTTATTGGGAGCAGGAGCTGGCCGGGCTGCCCGAGCGGCTGGCGTTGCCCACCGATCGGCCCTACCCGCCGGTGGCCGATTACCGCGGCGCCAGTGTGATCGTGGACTGGCCCGCCGAGCTGCAGCAACGGGTGCGCGCGCTGGCTCGCGAGCACAACGCGACCAGCTTCATGGTGATCCAGGCCGCCCTGGCGGTGCTGCTGGGCAAGCTCAGCGCCAGCAGTGATGTGGCAGTTGGGTTCTCGATCGCCGGGCGTGACGATCCCGCACTCGATGAGCTGGTGGGATTCTTCGTCAACACCTTGGTGCTGCGGGTCGATTTGTCGGGTGACCCCAGCTTCACCGAAGCCCTCGACCAGGTGCGTGCCCGCAGCCTGGCCGCCTACGAGCACCAGGATGTGCCCTTCGAGTTACTCGTCGAGCGGCTCAACCCCACCCGCAGCCTGGCCCATCATCCGCTGGTGCAGGTCGCGCTGGCTTGGCAAAACTTCGCCGGGCCCGACAATGACCTGGCCGCCGGGGGGCTGGCTTTGGGTGATTTGCAGGTCACACCGCTATCGGCGGACACGCGGGTCGCCCGCATGGATCTGACCTTCACGCTGGCCGAACGTTTCGGCGAGGGCGGCCAGCCCGCCGGGATCGCCGGGTCGGTGGAGTATCGCACCGACGTGTTCGACGCGGCCAGCATCGAGGCGTTGATCGAGCGGTTGGGCCGCGTCTTGGCGGCCGTGAGTGCCGACCCCAGCCAGCACTTGTCAGCGGTCGATCTACTCGACGAGCGTGAGCACGCCCACCTCGACGGGATCGGCAACCGGGCCGCGTTGACCGCGCCGCAGTCCACCGCGGTGTCGATTCCGACGCTGTTCGCTGCGCAGGTGGCGCGCACGCCCGAGGCGGTGGCGATCACCTGCGACGGCCACTCGATGACCTACCGGGGCCTCGACGAGGCATCTGACCGGTTGGCGCATCTGCTGGCCGGCCATGGGGCGGGCCCGGGACAGACTGTGGCACTGCTGCTTTCCCGTTCCGCCGAGGCGATCGTGGCGATCTTGGCGGTGCTCAAAACCGGGGCAGCCTACCTGCCGCTCGACCCCGCGCATCCCGACGCGCGAATCGAATTCATCCTGGCCGACGTCGCGCCGATCGCCGCGCTCACCACCGCCGAGCTCGCCGACCGGTTCGACAAATACTCGTGTGACCTGGTGGTCATCGACGTCAAGGACGCCCAGATCAAGGACGCCCGAATCAACGGCTACCCGTGCACCGACCTGTCGGCGCCGGCCCCCGACGACATCGCCTACCTCATCTACACGTCTGGCACCACCGGTGTGCCCAAAGGCGTTGCCATCACCCATCACAACGTCACCCAGATGTTCGGGCCGCCGGATATCCACCTGCCGGCGGGGCCGTCGACGCTGGGGCATTCCTTGGCCTTCGACGCCTCGGTGGAAGAGATCTGGCGTGCGTTGTTCCACGGCGGGCGGCTGGTAGTGGTGCCCGAGTCGGTGACACGCTCGGCCGAAGACTTGCATGCCTTGCTCGTCGCTGAGCAGGTCAAGACATCGAGTCAGTCGCCGTCTCCGCTGGCGATGCTGTCCCCTGAGGGATTGGAGTCGATGGCGCTGCTGGTGGCCGGTGAGGCGTGCCCGGCCGAGCTGGTGGATCGGTGGGCGCCCGGGCGGGTGATGGTCAATGAATACGGCCCGACCGAAACCACGGTGTGTGCATCCAGGAGTGCGCCGTTGGTCGCCGGTTCGGGCGCGCCGCCGATCGGCTCGCCGCTCCCAGGCGCCGCGTTGTTCGTGCTGGATCAGTGGGCGCGTCCAGTGCCGGTCGGGGTCGTCGGGGAGTTGTATGTGGCCGGTGTCGGAGTCGGGGTCGGCTATATGTTCCGCGCGGGATTGACCGCATCGCGGTTTGTTGCCTGCCCGTTCGGGGCGCCGGGGACACGGATGTATCGCACCGGAGACCTGGTGAAGTGGGGCCCCGATGGGCAACTGCAGTACCTGGGCCGCGCCGACGAGCAAGTCAAAATCCGTGGTTACCGCATCGAACTCGGAGAAGTTCGCGCCGCCCTGGCCGCACTCGACGGCGTAGATCAGGTGGCGGTGATCGCGCGCGAGGACCGCCCCGGTGACAAGCGCCTGATCGGCTACATCACCGGCACTGCAGATCCGGCCGAAAGCCGCACAAAGCTCATGCAGCGACTCCCGGCCTACATGGTGCCCGCCGCGGTCGTGGTGATCGACGCACTGCCGCTGACGGTCAACGGCAAACTCGACACCCGCGCCCTGCCGGCGCCGGAATACCAACGGGGCGATCGCTATTGCGCCCCGACCACTCCCACCGAGGAGATCATGGCCGGCATTTACGCCCAGATACTCGGCCTCGAACGGGTCGGGGTCGACGACTCCTTCTTCGATTTGGGCGGGGATTCGCTGTCGGCGATGCGCCTGATCGCCGCGATCAACACCAGCCTCGACGCCAACCTAGCGGTGCGCACACTATTCCAGGCGCCGTCCGTGCGGAGCTTGAGTCAGCAGCTGGACCAAGATGCCGGCGAGGTGGAACTAGTCCCCGTTGAGTTCCTCAAAGAGGGCGCGGGTCGCCCGATGTTCTGCATCCATCCCGCGGGTGGGCTGGTCTGGCCGTATTACGCTCTCGGCGATTACTTGGACTGCCCGATCATTGGCATTCAACAAACCCCGCAAAATGGCGAGGCTGAACCCGAGTCAATCCGCGAGATGGCGGTAACCTACGCCGACCGGATCCAAGGGGTTGATCCAACCGGGCCCTACAACCTTCTCGGTTGGTCGTTTGGCGGCATTGTCGCGCATGAAATTGCCATCGAGCTGCAGCGGCGCGGATGCGTAATCGCAAACCTTGTCCTTCTCGACGCTTTACTCATCACCGACAGCAGCGTCGATCTACCAAACCTGGCCGAGCAGGACGTCCTGGAAGAGGTCTTGCGGTTGTGTCACATAGAGATGCCGGATCAGGATGAGCCGCTTACTTTTGAGCGGGCGGAAGGACTGCTTCGCGAACGAGGAATTGTCGAATTTGCTCGGTACAAACAACTTGTCGATTTCGGCGTTCAGAACATCAACCGTAACCAGGCATTGGCTCAAGTCCACGAACCCGGTGTCTTCGATGGGGATATAACCCTATTCTCCGCCATGGAGGATAAGGGGGATCAGGGCTCGTGTCCTACGCAAAGTTGGCGCCCTTACGTTACTGGCGACATCAGCAGCTACCCGGTCGAGTGTGCGCACCTGGATATGTTGACTGCCGAATCGCTCGTCCAGTACGGACAACACATCAAAGCCCTGATAGAAACCGAGCCTGCGTGCATAGATTAAAAGCACCAAAAGCGCCTTGAACGCACCCGGGCAATACCGACATCACACTCACGAAAGAGCTGGGCTCCATGCGAAAAGTCGAGAAGGGTCGGTGTGGTCGCGTTGTGGTGAGTGATACCCAGACGCAGGGATTCGCTCTTCGAACCCGCATTTGGCGCTATGGCGACGCGGCGAAATAGCGGTTCATAATGTCCGTCGAACCGACCACATTGCACCATAGGAAGCGGCGCATTCCGGCTTTGTTGCGGTCCCGCCGGTTCGTCGCCGTAGTTGTCGCGATCGGCGGCATACAGCTGATGGTGTCGATGGACGGCCCCGTCGCGATCTTTGCGCTTCCCAGGATCCAGAACGAGCTCGGCTTATCGGATGCCGCGCGGAGTTGGGTGATCACCGCCTACATGCTGACCTTTGGCGGTTTGATGCTGCTGGGCGGCCGCCTGGGTGACGCTATCGGCCGCAAACGTGCTTTCATCGTCGGGGTCGCGCTGTTCACTTTCGCCTCGATGCTGTGCGGCGTCGCCTGGGACGGGGGCGTGCTGATATCGGCACGGCTGCTGCACGGCGGGGCCGCCGCAATCACCACACCGACGATTCTGGCGCTAATAGCGACCACGTTCCCGACGGGACCGGAACGTAACTTTGCGACGGCGGTGTTCGGCGCCACGTCTGGTCTCGGTGGGGTGCTGGGCCTGGTGGTGGGCGGGGCACTGACCGACATGTCCTGGCGCCTGGCGTTTTTGGTGAACGTGCCGATCGGTCTGGCCGTGATTTACCTCGCCGTCAACACGTTGCAGGAGACCCAGAAGGAGCGGATGAAGCTCGACAGCGCGGGGGCTGTGCTGGCCACCTTCACCTGTACCGCCGCAGTGTTTGGCCTATCGATCGGCCCGGAGAAGGGGTGGCTGTCGGCCGTCACGCTCGGTTCGGGCGTGACGGCTCTGGCCGCTTTCGTGGCGTTCCTCGTCGTCGAGCGCAGGGCCGAGAACCCCCTCGTGCCGTTCAGCCTGTTCCGCGACCGCAACCGGCTGGCCACATTCGCATCCATGTTCCTTGCCGGTGGGATATTTTTCACCCTGACTGTGGTGGTCGGCCTGTATGTGCAGACCATCATGGGCTACAGCCCGCTGCGCGCCGGCATCGCCTTCGTCCCGTTCGGCATCGCGATGGCCATCGGGGTGGCCGTGGCGTCGAAGCTGGTGACGTGGTTCCCGCCCCGGGTGGTGGTAATCGCCAGCGGCGGCCTGATTCTGGGCGCGGCGCTGTACGGTTCGACCTTCAACCGGGGCACGCCGTACTTCCCGAATCTTGTGTTGCCGCTCATCGTTGGCGCTATCGGTATCGGGGCGGTCTTCGTCTCGCTCACGCTATCGGTGATCGCCTCCGTCGATTCGGACCGGATCGGGCCCACGTCGGCGATTTCGATGATGCTGCAGACCTTGGGTGGACCGCTGGTGCTGGTCGTCATCCAGGTCGCCATCACGTCGCGCACGCTGCACCTCGGCGGCACCCTCCGGCCGGTGAAGTTCATGAACGCCGCCCAGTTGCATGCGCTGGACCGCGGCTACACCTACGGCCTGTTGTGGTTGGCCGGAGTGGTCGTGCTACTGGGTGGGGTGGCGCTGCTAATCGGGTACACCGCCGCGCAGGTAGCCCGCGCGCAGGAAGTCAAGGAAGCCATCGACGCCGGGGAGCTTTAGCTAGTCGTCGTCGGCTACGTCTACTGGACGCCGAGCGGCACGGTCGCGGTACAGTTCTCTCCGGCGGCCCGCCGCGTAATACCCAACTCCCGTAGGTCGACGAAAAGTGCTGTCGCGGAATCTAATCCGTGCCAAAAGACTCATTTTCGGTAGCGTTATTTATTGCCGGTACCGGAGCCACCACTCTGTCGCCTTGCGTTCACCACTCTATGTGGGGGTCCTGACTACGCTACCGACTTGATAAGCCTGACAACGGGATTGAAAGCCACGACGCTCGGGGCATGCACTTCGTCGAGGCCCTTTCCGGGCCCAGCCCTAGCGCGCACGGTCGGTTGCAGCGAGTGCACCGACCCATTCGGCTCATGCCAAAGCGAAATCATGGAGGACCGGTGAGTATCACCCCGTTCTACTACACAACCGACGGCACCCTCGCGACTGACAAGCCACTCGGTCGCTGCCGCAAGGAGGCGAAATGACTGCCCAACTGATCGACGACGCCATGCAGCGCTCGCCTTCGACCGATTACTCCGCCCCTATGGCCACGACGCCTGTCACTCCTGTTGCGGTGATCGGCATGGCGTGTCGGCTTCCCGGCGGCATCGACTCGCCGGATCAGTTGTGGGAAGCGTTGTTACGCGGCGATGACCTGGTCACCGAAATACCGCCCGACCGCTGGGACGCCGACGAGTACTACGACCCGGAACCCGGTGTGCCGGGCCGGTCGGTATCGCGGTGGGGCGCCTTCATCGACGACGTCGCCGGTTTCGATTCCGAGTTCTTCGGGATCAACGAGCGAGAAGCGACCGCGATGGATCCGCAACACCGGTTGCTGCTGGAGACCTCGTGGGAGGCCATGGAACACGCCGGTCTCACGAGGGAGCGCATCGCTGACTCACTGACCGGTGTGTTCCTGGGGTTGACGCATGGCGACTACCAATTGCTGGCCGCCGACGCGCACTCCGTGGAGGGGGCATATGGCTTCTCCGGCAACAGCTTCAGCCTGGCGTCCGGGCGCATCGCCTACGCCTTGGGGGTCCACGGTCCCGCATTGACGGTGGACACGGCGTGTTCTTCCGGCCTGACGGCGATACACCTGGCCTGCCGCAGCCTGCACGAGCGTGAAACCGACCTCGCGCTGGCCGGCGGGGCCACGCTGGCGTTGGATCCGCGGAAATTCTCCGCCGGGTCGGCCGAGGGCATGCTGTCGCCGACCGGATGCTGCCACGCCTTCGACGTCGCGGCGGACGGGTTCGTGGGCGGGGAGGGCAGCGTCATGGTGCTGCTCAAGCGGTTGACTGACGCGCAACGCGACGGGGACCGAATCCTGGCGGTGCTGCGCGGGACCGCTGCTAACCAGGACGGGCACACCGTGAACATCGCGACACCATCGGAGACCGCCCAGACAGCCGTGTATCAGGCGGCGTTAGCCGCCGCGGGTGTGGACGCCCGCACGGTCGGCATGGTCGAGGCGCACGGCCCCGGCACCCCGGTGGGTGACCCGATCGAATACGCCAGTCTGGCCAACGTCTATGGCGTCGACGGCCCCTGCGCGCTGGCGTCGGTGAAGACCAATTTCGGGCATACCCAAGCGGCCTCCGGAGCACTCGGGCTGCTAAAGGCCATCCTCGCCCTGCAACACGGTGTGGTTCCCCGGAATCTGCACTTCACCCGGCTACCCGATGATCTTGCCCGAATAGATACGAAGCTGTTTGTGCCGCAGGAAAATACACGGTGGGTCACGAACGGCCATCACCCGCGGCGGGCGGCGGTCTCGTCGTATGGGCTGTCGGGAACCAACGTGCACGCCATCGTGGAACAAGCACCTGAGCAGCTTCTCGAAGCCGCTGTGTCCGAGGGTGTCTCACCCGAGGCTTCGACGACGGCGTCTCTGCTGTTTCCACTGTCGTCCACCTCGGCCGACGAACTGCGCCGCACCGCCGGCCGGCTGGCCGATTGGGTGCGAGCACATGACGACCTGGCGCTGCCCGACCTTGCCTATACCCTGGCACGTCGGCGCGCGCACCGCCCGGTACGCACCGCCGCCATCGCCAGCAACCGGCGCGAACTCGTAGAGGCCCTGCGCGAGATTGCCGACGGCGACACTCCGTATCCGGCCGCGGTCGGACAGGACGACCGCGGACCGGTATGGGTGTTTTCCGGGCAGGGTTCGCAATGGGCGGCGATGGGCGCCGACCTGTTGGCGAACGAACCGGTGTTCGCCGCCACCGTCGCGCAAGCCGAGCCGCTGATCGCCCGGGAGTCCGGATTCTCGGTGACCAACGCGATCTCGACGCCGCAGACCGTGACCGGTCAAGACCGGGTCCAACCGACGCTGTTCACCATGCAGGTCGCCCTGGCCGCCACGATGAAGGCCTACGGGGTGCGCCCGGGGGCGGTCATCGGGCACTCTCTCGGTGAGGCCGCGGCAGCTGTCGCCGCGGGCGCGTTGTCGCTGGAAGACGGGGTGCGCGTGATCTGCCGGCGCTCGCGGCTGATGACTCGCGTCGCCGGTGCCGGTGCCACGGCTTCGGTGGAATTGCCTGCGCAGCAGGTGCTTTCGGAACTGACGGCACGCGGTATCAACGATGTCGTGGTGGCGGTCGTGGCCTCGCCGCAGTCCACGGTGATCGCCGGCGCCGCGCAAACGGTTCACGACCTGGTCGCGGCCTGGGAGCAGCGCGACGTGATGGCGCGCGAGGTTCCCACCGATGTCGCCTTCCATTCGCCTCAGGTCGATCCGATCATGGACGAATTGATCGACGTGCTCGCCGACATCAGCCCGATGACACCGCAAGTGCCCCTCTACTCGGCGACCCTGTTCGATCCGCGGGAGCAGCCGGTGTGCGATGCCCGCTATTGGGCGAACAACATGCGCCGTATGGTGCGGTTCGCCACGGCAGTGCAGGCAGCTCTCGAGGACGGCTACCGGGTCTTTGCCGAGCTGTCGCCACACCCGCTACTTGTCCGCGCCCTCGAGCAGACCGCCCGCAACCGCGAGATGCCCATGGCCGCTCTGGCCGGTATGCGCCGCGAACAGAAGCTTCCGCACGGCCTGCGTGGATTTGTGGCGGACCTGCACACCGCGGGCGCGGCGGTCGATTTCTCGGTGCTCTACCCGAGCGGGCGGCTGGTCGATGCGCCGCTGCCGACGTGGACGCACCGGCGGCTGTGGTTGAGCGGCGGGGGTCAGGAATCCCCGACACATGGTGGTTGCACCGTTGCAGTGCACCCCCTGCTGGGCTCGCATGTGCGCTTGGACGAGGAACCGGAACGCCACGTCTGGCAGGCCGAGGTCGGCACCGCCGCCCACCCCTGGCTCGCGGACCACCGGCTTCGGGACGTACCCATGCTGCCGGGAGCCGCTTACTGCGAGATGGCGCTGGCGGCGGCGCGTACCGTGCTGGGCGAGGCGGCTGAGGTTCGTGACATCCGCTTCGAGCAGGCGCTCCTGCTGGAGGAGCTGACCACGATCGGCGCCTCGGGATCGTTGTCCTCGCCGGGCGTTGTCGACTTCACCGTGGAGTCACATCAGGGCGCCGAAAAGGCGCGGCATGCTTCCGCCGTCCTCCACGTCGCGGAGGACGAGCAGCCACTTGCGCACGACATGTCCGCACTACTTGCGGCGCATCCGGGTTGTGACGACGGCGCAGAAGTGCGCAAGCGCATGGACGAGCGGGGCGTCCACTACGGTCCCGCGTTCGCCGGTCTCGGCGCCGTGCACACCGGCGGAGGGGCGACGGGCACCGTGCTGGCCGAGGTGGCGCTACCCCGCCAAATCCGCTCGCAGCAAGCGGCTTACGGCGTGCATCCCGCACTGCTGGATGCGTGTTTTCAGTCCGTGGAGGCTCATCCGGACGTTCAGGCCCTGGGCGAAGGCGCGCTCGGATTGGTATTGGGTATTCGCCTCCTGCGCGCCTACAGCGCTGCCCGCAACGTCCATTACTGCTACACACGGGTGACGAAAGCCGATACCTCCGGGGTCGAGGCCGACATCGACCTGCTCGACGAGCACGGCGCGGTCCTGGTCACCGTGCAGGGGCTGCGGGTGGGCACCAGCGCGTCGGGGAGCGGCAATGACGATCGGCTGCTGGCCGAGCGGCTGCTGACCATCGAATGGCGGCAACGAGAATTGCCCGAGCTGGACCACACCGACGCCGGAAGCTGGCTGCTGATCGGCACCAGCGCCACCGCCGACGTGGTGGCCAGCACATTGGCCGACGCGCTGAAGAACCATGGGGTGCAGTGCACCACCATGTCCTGGCCGCAGCAGGCCGACCACACCTCCAACTCCGACCAGCTTGGAAACCGTTTGCGTGCCGGTGAATTCACCGGTGTGGCGATCCTGACCGGACCGAAAAACGGCGACCCCGACGAGCGGAGTGCGCAGCTGGGCCGGGACTATGTGCAACATCTGGTGCGCATTGCCCGTGAGTTGGCGGATCTTCCGGGCGAACCGCCGCGCTTATATGTCGTGACCCGCAACGCCCAAACCGTGGTGTCCAACGACGTGCCCAACCTCGAGCAGGCCGGGCTGCGGGGCCTGGTGCGGGTGATCGGCATGGAGCACCCACACCTGGGCGCCAGCCAGATCGACGTCGACGAGACCACCGACGCCGACCAGCTGGCTCGCCAACTTCTCGGCGGGTTGGAGGAGGACGAGACCGCCTGGCGGAATGGCGCGTGGTACACCGCGCGATTGTGCCCCGCCCCACTGCTCCCCGAGGAGCGGCAAACCGCCGTCGCAGACCGCGAGCGGGACGGGATACGCCTGCAGATCCGTACGCCGGGTGATCTGGAGTCACTCGAACTCGTTGCCAGCGACCGTATTCCACCCGGACCAGGACAGATCGAGGTAGCGGTCAGCGCGTCCAGCATCAACTTTGCCGACGTGCTCGTTGCGTTCGGCCGTTACCCCGCCTTCGAGGGGCGGCTGCCGCAGCTGGGCACCGACTTCGCCGGCGTGGTGACCGCCGTCGGGCCGGACGTGACCGGCCACAAGGTGGGCGATCATGTTGGGGGACTTAGCGCCAATGGTTGTTGGGGTAACTTCCTCACCTGCGACGCGCGCCTGGCTGTCACGCTGCCGGTCGGCCTGACCGATCACCAGGCCGCGGCGGTGACCACCGCGCACGCCACCGCCTATTACGGCCTGCACGAGCTGGCCCGAATCAGTGCCGGTGATCGGGTGCTGATCCACTCCGCGACCGGTGGGGTCGGACAGGCGGCGATCGCCATCGCGCGGGCTGCAGACGCCGAGATCTTCGCCACAGCCGGCAGCGAGCAACGTCGACAATTATTGCGCGACATGGGAATTGAGCATGTTTACGATTCGCGGAGCGTAGAGTTCGCCGACCTGATACGCCGGGACACCGACGGTTATGGCGTGGATATCGTGCTCAACTCGGTCATCGGGCCCGCCCAGCGCGCGGGCGTCGAATTGCTCGCGTTCGGTGGGCGATTCGTCGAGATCGGCAAACGCGACATCTACGGCGATACCCGACTGGGGCTCTTCCCGTTCCGGCGCAACCTGACGTTCTACGCCCTCGACCTGGCGTTGATGTCGTTCAGTCATCCGGACCGGCTGCGTGACTTGCTGAACACGGTGTACCGGCTCACCGCGAACGGTGAGTTGCCGATGCCTGAAGCCAGACACTACGCGCTTGCCGATGCCGCCACGGCGATTCGGGTGATGAGCGGCGCGCAACACACCGGCAAACTCGTGCTCGATATCCCGCATACCGGCCGCAGCCGCGTGATGGTGCCGCCGGCGCAGGTCGAGGTCTTCCGCAGCGACGGCGCCTACATTGTCACCGGTGGACTGGGCGGCCTGGGGCTGTTTTTGGCCGACAAGATGGCTTCGCCTGGTTCGGAGGCCGGCTGCGGGCGTATCGTGTTGTCCTCGCGTTCACAGCCAAATCCCGAGGCGCGGGCGATGATCGAACGCATCCGCGGGACGGGTGCCGATGTCGTCGTCGAGTGCGGCGACATAGCCGAGGCTGGGACGGCTCAGCGGTTGGTGGCCGCGGCAACCGCCACCGGGCTTCCGGTGCGCGGTGTGCTGCATCTGGCGGCGGTGATCGAGGATGCCACGCTGACCAACATCACGGATGATCTCATCGAACATGACTGGGCACCAAAGGTTTATGGGGCGTGGAATCTGCACACCGCCACCGCTTCGCAGCCGTTGGACTGGTTCTGCTCGTTCTCCTCGGCCGCCGCGCTGGTGGGGTCACCCGGACAGGGTGCGTACGCCGCGGCAAACAGCTGGCTGGACGCCTTCACCCGCTGGCGGCGGGCTCGGGGTCTGCCCGCCACCGCGATCGCATGGGGCGCGTGGGGGCAGATTGGACGTGGCACCGCCTTGGCCGAAGGCGCCGACGCCGCGATCGCTCCCGACGAAGGCGCTTATGCGTTCGATGCGCTGCTGCGCCACGACCGTGCCTGCACGGGCTATGCCCCGTTGACGAACACACCGTGGTTGGCCGCTTTCGCCGAGCGCAGTCCGTTCGCCGAAGCTTTCCGCTCCGACGGACAAGGTTCAACGGGCACAAGCAAACTGCGTGCCGAGCTCAATGAGCTGGCCCCGGACGAATGGCCTACCCGGCTGCGGCGCCTGATCTCTGACCAGGTCAGCCTGATCCTGCGTCGCAACGTCGATCCCGACCGTCCGCTTTCCGAGTACGGGCTCGACTCGCTGGGTGGTCTCGAACTGCTTACCCGCATCCAGACCGAAACGGGCGTACGGGTGACGCCCGCCGACATCGCAAAGATTGGCACGATCCGCGGCTTGGCCGAATTGCTGCGCGACAAGCTGGTTCCCGCGGACGCCGCCTCAAGCTGAGAGGGTTTGAAAAATGACATCTGACTACATGGTCAGCCGAAAGTCCACTCCCGAAAACCTCGACTTCTTCACCGAGAAGTCGCTCGTCGATAACCCATACGACTACTACGACGCGATCCGGCGGTGCCCGGTGTGGCGTGAGCCTGCGCACGGTGTGGTGATGGTGTCGGGGTATGACGAGGCCCTGGCGGTGCAACGCGACCCCGAACAGGCCTTCTCGGTCTGCAATATCGTCAGCGGCCCATGGTCGGGGATTCCGACCAAAACCGACAGCGACGACATTTCGGATCTGATTGAGCGGCACCGCCAGGGGGTGACGTTCGGCGACTACTTCCTGACGTTTGATCCTCCGAAGCACACGGCCCACCGCTCGCTGTTGAGCCGGTTGTTTACGCCGAAGCAGCTCAAGAACAACGAGGACTTCCTGTGGCGTCTTGCCGACGAGCAACTCAACCGGTTCCTCGCCCACGGCAAGTGCGAGATGGTCATTGACTACAATTTTCCATTCACGCTCGACGCGATTACCGACCTGCTCGACGTGCCCGAGGCCGACCGTGAGCGATTCCGCCGCGCTGCGTATGCCAGCCGGCTCGAGGGTGACCGCAGTGGTTTCGTCGGCGTGAAAGAGGAGTGGTTCGTCGAGTACATCGAGGAGCGGCGGCGCGAGCCGCGTGACGATGTCCTGACCGAGCTTGCGCTGGCGAAGTTTCCCGATGGCACGACACCTGACGCGCTTGATGTTGCCCGCGTTGCCACCTTCATGTTCGCCGCCGGCCACGGCACGACGATCGATCTGCTGAGTCTCTCGATGCTGACGCTGGCGGAGCGACCGGACTTGCAAGAGCAACTGCGCGAGGACAATTCAAAGATCAGCGCCTTCATCGAGGAGATGCTGCGCATCGAAAGCCCGATCAAAACGAATTTCCGTCTGGCGCGTCGCACCACCAGGATCGGCGACATCGATGTGCAAGCCGGCACCAGCGTGCTGGTGATGAACGGTGCGGCAAACCGCGACCCACGGCGGTTCGACGACCCCGACGAGTTCCGCCTGGGCCGCCCGAACATATTGCACCACATGGCATTCGGCCGTGGTATCCACACGTGTCCGGGCGCCCCGATTGCTCGCGCCGAAGTGCGGGTGAGCTTGGAACGCATCCTTAACCGAATGGCCGACATCCGGCTTTCAGAGGCCGAACACGGCCCGGCAGGCGCTCGTCGGCTGAAATGGGACCGCACCCCATTGTTCAGGCGCCTCAAGGAATTACACCTCGAGTTCACGCCGGTTCGGTGAACCGGTCCATCGCGACGATTAGTTGGAGATGTCAAAAATGAGGACGGTATCGTTGACTAGGTTCGCCGTCGGGATCTGCGGCCTGGCACTGTCGTTGACCGCTGGGGCCGGGCTCGCGTCGGCCGATCGGGATCTCAGCCCGTTCGTCAACACCACCTGCAATTACGGTCAGGTGATGTCGGCGCTGCAGGCGGCGGATCCCCAAGCGGCCGAACAATTCAACGCTTCGCCGGAGAGCGGCTCGTTTTTGCGGCAGTTCCTGGCCGCGCCGCCGAGTCAACGCCAGCAGATGGCCCAGATGCTGGCGAGCCAGCCGGGGGCTGACGAGCAGTTCGGACTTGTCCAGCGGGTCTTCGCCACCTGCAACAACTACTGAGCAGTTGGAGTTCTTCGTGGCTACCCTCGTCGAAAATTTTCCCGTCATCAGCACCCTGCGCGACGCAGTGTTTCTTTCGGCGACGGTCAGCGAGATCGAAAGGCTGACACCGAGAATGCGCCGCATCCGGTTCAGCGGCCCGCGCCTGCGGGGACTGACCTGGACGCCAGGTCAGCATGTCCGACTGCAGGTCGAGAGTCTGCGTGACGCCGTGCTGCGGCTGCACCCATACCCCGTGCTGCGCACGTATTCGATCTACGACGCCGATCCCGCCCTCGGCGCACTCGACATCGTGATGGTCGACCACGACGGTGGCCGGCAGGGCGCGACACCCGCCAAGCGCTGGGCGCTGTCCACCTCGGTCGGAGACGGCGTCCATTTCACCCGGCCCCAGGGCAAGTTCGCCATCCGCCGGGACGCGCCCTACCACCTGTTCGCCGGCGAGGAAACCGCCTCGGTCGCGTTCGCCGCGATGCTTCGATCCCTGCCCCCAACCGCCGAGGTCTACGGAGCGATTGAGGCCGTGACCGACACCGATCACCTGCCCCTGGCCACACCCCTGACCCGGGTCGAGCGCGGTGGCGCACCGGCCGCGAACTCTGCCGTGCTCGCCGACGCCCTGCGCAGCCTGCCGCTGCCCGACTATCCCGGCGTCGCCTACCTCGCCGGCGAGGCCCGCACCATACAAACGCTGCGCAAAATATTGATCACCGAACGTGGCTGGGATCGACGGCAGATACGCACGAAGCCCTTTTGGACCCCCGGCCGTAGCGGAATGGAGTGATGATGGTTGAGACGCCTATGTCAGACCTGCTGTGCGAACGCGCCAGCTTGCAGCCCGACGACACGGCATTCACCTTCGTCGATTACGAGCAGGACTGGAACGGCGTTGCTGAAAGCCTGACGTGGTCGCAGCTGCATCGGCGAACGCGCAACCTTGCGCGGCGGCTTCATGATTGCGGGTCGGCGGGTGACCGCGCCGTGATCATGGCCCCGCAGGGGCTGGATTACATTGTGGCGTTTCTCGGTGCATTGCAGGCGGGTCAGATCGCGGTTCCGCTTTCAGTGCCGTTAGGTGGCGTCAGCGATGAACGCGTCAGTTCGGTGCTGCGCGACGCGTCGCCAACCGTCATCCTCACAACGTCCCCGGCCGCGGAAACCGTTGCCGGGTATGTCCAGTCGCAATCCGGCGGATCAGTTCCATCCGTCGTAGAGGTTGACCTGCTGGACCTGGACGCCCGGACAGGATCCGGCCCCGCGCGCGAGAATCATTCAGAGCTGGCGTATCTGCAATACACGTCCGGATCCACCCGGCAGCCGGCCGGGGTCATGGTCTCTCAAGGCAATTTGCTGGCCAATTTCCGGCAGATCATGTCCGACTTCTGCGCGGAGCACGGCGGCGTCGCGCCGCCGGACACGACCATTGTGTCGTGGCTGCCGTTTTACCACGACATGGGTTTGATACTGGGAGTGTGCGCGCCGGTGCTGGGCGGAATTCGCACCGTGCTGACCAGTCCGGTGTCGTTTCTGCAGCGACCGGCCCGGTGGATGCAGTTGCTGGCCAAGGAAAGTCACGCGTTTTCGGCGGCGCCGAACTTCGCGTTCGAATTGGCGGCACGCAAGACGTCGGACGAGGACCTGGCCGGACTGGATCTAGGCGAGGTGCTGGTCATCCTCAACGGTAGTGAGCGCGTGCATCCTGCGACGCTGCGGCGTTTCATCGATCGGTTCGCGCGGTTCAATCTGCCCGACAACGCGGTACGGCCAAGCTATGGGCTCGCCGAGGCGACGGTGTACGCGTTGACTCGCACACCGGCACAGCCGCCCAAAATGGTGCACTTCGATCCCGAGAAGCTGGCCGCCGGCAGCGCGGACCGCTGCGAAAGCCCCACCGGTACACCACTGGTCAGCTACGGGGCGCCGCGGTCACCGATGATCCGCGTTGTCGACCCCGACACCAGGATCGAGTGTCCCCAGGGCACCGTGGGCGAGATCTGGATGCACGGTGGCAACGTCGCCTTGGGCTACTGGCGAAAGCCCCAGGAGACCGAACGCACGTTCGGCGATCGGCTGGTCGCTGCGTCGGACGGCACACCCGAAGCGCCGTGGCTGCGAACCGGCGACTCGGGGTTCATCTTCGAAGGCGAGCTGTTCATCATCGGCCGCATCAAGGATCTACTGATCGTCTACGGGCGTAACCACTCGCCCGACGACATCGAAGCGACGGTCCAGGAGATCACCCGGGGCCGGTGCGCGGCGATAGCGGTCCCGCATCAGGGCATGGAAAAGCTTGTCGTGATCGCCGAAGTCAAAAACCAGCCCACGCCCCACGGAGAGGGGGCGAACAAGCTCGCCGTCGTCGAGCGCGAAGTGACCTCGGCAGTCTCCAACTCGCACGGCCTCGGCGTCGCGGATCTGGTTGTGGTGGCGCCGGGGTCGATACCGATCACCACGAGTGGCAAGGTGCGGCGTTCGGCCTGCGTCGAGCAGTACCGGCAAGGTCAGTTCGCCCGGTTGCGCGGTTAGGCGCTACCACCGGCGGGTCGCTGGGCGTTGCGCCTTTGACCAAGACGAAAGTCTAAATTGTCATTACCCACGGATTGATGCTCATCGCTGCTTCGAGACCGCCTGGTCGCGGCGCGTAGACGCTCTAGTGGGGTCCGCTCGCACTACCGAAAGACCTGCGATCCCCGCTGTTTTCTTGGCCTTTTAGCGGATGAGCTCAGTTCCGCTGGTCATTCTTCGACGTCCTTCTTTTTCGCTGCACCCCGAGACTTTCCCACCGGGCGCCAGCAGAATACGTTGCTGCCCTGACGATGCCAGAGATAGGTTTCCAGATCACCCAAGCTGGCATGCGACACAAATTTCCACATTGAAAAATCAGGTGGAGTCGATTTTCTGTGCATCGTCCCTCCCTTTCAGATGCTGGAGCCGACTCGACCAAAGCCGGCTGATCCCGGTCGCACACCCGTGGTTGGCGGCAACTTCGGAGCAGACAAACTCGCAAAAGTCGCGGCTGAAAGCGGGATAGCCAGTGCACAACACGGGGACCGGTTCCCCGACAGCAGAGCGCCGCTGCAAGGAGCACGCCACGGCGCCCGCGGTGTAGTCCGGCGCGCGGCGGCTGGGTTGGCGGAGCCGCCGCGCGCCGGTGGTTTAGCGGTCATAGTCGAATTCGACTTTGTTTCGACAACGTTCGGCGTTGCTTTGCAATCGGTCTATTAGCGCTGCTGGCGGTGGGATCGAGCTGTCGATTGTCATCCAGCGAGATCCCCGGCGACATGCGCAATTGCGTGTCATGCTGCGGAGCCTATGGCCGGCGCTGGTCTCGCCGGGCTAGGTGCGAGCCAAATAGAGTAGTGGCAGCGTCCAGTTAGCGTGTTGTTAACACAGAAAACACCCGCCGAGGCCGATCCAGCGCAGGGCATTCATTCCGGGCAAGAGTGGGTTCGGAACGAGCGTAGATAAAGACGCACACATTGCACCACGCAGAACTCGCAAGACCGGCGCTATACGCTGGGCACTTTCGCTAATGTCAATTTCAGCGGTGTGCAAGGGGCCATTCTCGGCTAATTCAGCAGCCTGCTGATTCAGCGCAGACCGGTGGCTCGACACCGCAATGCTGTCGGCGTCAACCGAGGTCACGCGCGCGGGCGATGCCCTCGAATGCCCGCACGGTAGGTTGGCGACCATGACATCGCTGCAGGACAAAGTCGTTTTCATCACCGGCGGTGCCCGGGGGATCGGGGCCGAGACCGCTCGGCGGCTGTCTGCCAGGGGCGCCAGGCTCGTCCTGACCGATCTCAACGAAACCGACCTGAAAACGCTGGCCGCCGAACTCGGCGAAGAACGGGTGTTGACGGCCGTCGCCGACGTGCGCGACCTGTCCGCGATGGAGTCCGCCGCCGCCCGCGCCGTCGAGCGATTCGGCGGCATCGACGTGGTGCTGGCCAACGCCGGCATCGCCAGCTACGGATCGGTGCTGCAGGTCGACCCCGACGCGTTCAAACGGGTGCTCGACATCAATGTGCTCGGCGTCTTTCACACCGTGCGCGCCACGTTGCCGGCGTTGATCGAGCGCCGCGGCTACGTGCTCATCGTGTCGTCGCTGGCCGCCTACACCGCCTGCCCCGGCCTGGCGCCGTACAACGCGTCTAAGGCCGGCGTCGAACTGCTGGCCAACGCGCTGCGGCTGGAGGTGGCCCACCTGGGCGTCACGGTCGGCTCGGCGCACATGTCCTGGATCAACACCGCCCTGGTCCGCGACACCCAGTCCGACCTGCCGGCGTTCAACCAGCTACTCGCCAGCTTCCCGTGGCCATTGAGCAAGACGACGACCGTCGACAAGTGCGC
Organism: Mycobacterium sp. 1245801.1; assembly: GCF_001673055.1. Lineage (NCBI taxonomy): Bacteria > Bacillati > Actinomycetota > Actinomycetes > Mycobacteriales > Mycobacteriaceae > Mycobacterium > Mycobacterium sp. 1245801.1. Next base: position 25,876 of record NZ_LZKY01000006.1, on the reverse strand, counting down.
GGCCGCCTTCGTCAAGGGCATCGAGCGGCGGCGCACCCGCGTCTACTGCCCGCGCTGGGTGGCGCTGTTCCGTTGGGTCAAGCCGGTGCTGTCCAGTCCGGTCGGCGAAATGCCGCTGCACAAATCCACCGCCGAGCTGCTGCCCCAACTGGACGCCCAAGTCGCCGCGCTGGGCCGCTCCACCAGCGCCTACAACCGCGACCTCGGCAGCTCCTAGCCGGTCGGGGCCGCGCGCTGCGACGCGACGGCCGCCACCCGCCGGCGCACCAGGAACCATCCGGCGCTCAGCGCCGGAATGACCACCACCACCGTCGCGATGGTCCAGGTGCCGGTGTCCTTATCGAACGCCATCATGACCAGGACGCCGGCCAAAAATGCCAGGGTGAGATACCCGGAATACGGGGCCCACGGCATCCGGAACTGCGGGCGTTCTACCTGCCCCGCCTTGGCCAGCCGGTAGAAGCGCAGCTGACACAGCACGATGGTGGCCCAGCTCGCGAGGATTCCCGGCGCCACGATGTTGAGCACGATCTCGAAGGCCTCGCCGGGGTTGACGGCGTTCAGGCCGATGCCGAGCAGGCAGATGGCGGCCGCCATCGCGATGCCGACGAAGGGCACCCCGTTCTTCGACATCCGGGTGGCGAACCGGGGACCGCTGCCGCTGGACGCCATCGAGTGCATGATGCGGCCGGTGGAATACAGCCCGGCATTCAGGCTCGACAGGGCGGCGGTGAGCACCACGATGTTCATCAGGTCGCCGGCGCCGTGGAAGCCGATCTTGGAAAAGAAGGTGACGAAAGGACTTTCGGTGGCCTTGTAGGAGGTGTAGGGCAGCAGCAATGCCAGCAGCGCCACCGACCCGACGTAAAAGATCGCGATCCGCGCGATCACCGCGTTGATCGCGCGGGGCATGACCCGCTCCGGCTCGGCGGTCTCCCCGGCGGCCGTGCCCACCAATTCGATGGCGGCATAGGCGAATACGACACCCGAGGTGGTCAGCAGGACCGCCAGCACGCCGGAGGGAAACAGTCCGCCGTGATTGGTCCACAGGCTCAGTCCGGTGCTGTGGCCGTCGATCCGATACCGGCCCGCCAGGAAGACGATCCCGACCGCCAGGAAGGCCACCAGCGCGAGAACCTTGACCAGCGCCGCCCAGAATTCCAGCTCACCGAACCACTCCACCGAGATCAGGTTCATCGACAGCACCACGACGAGGGCCAGCAGGGCCAACACCCACTGGGGGATGGATTCGAAGGCCGTCCACCGCCGCAGGTAGGTGGCGATCGCGGTGGTGTCGACGATGGCCGTCATCGACCAGCCCAGGAAGTACATCCAGCCGATCGCGTAGGCGGCCTTCTCGCCGAAGAACTCTCGCGAATACGACACGAACGAGCCCGACGACGGCCGATGCAAGACCAACTCGCCCAGCGCTCGCAGGATGAGGAAGACGAAGACCCCGCACACGGCGTAGATCAGGAACATTCCGGGCCCCGCCTTGGCCAGCCGCCCGCCCGCCCCGAGGAACAGCCCGGAGCCGATCGCGCCGCCGATGCCGATCATCTGCACCTGGCGGGGCTTGAGTCCCTTGCGGTAGCCGGCGTCTTCGCCGACTGCGCCAGCTGCGGGATCTGGGCCGGCTAGAGGAGCTGAACCGGCTATGGGATCGGGGTTGCCATCATCGGGCAACGCGGCCATGAAACGTCCAATCGGTAGGTCGCGACGCGATGCTTCCGTAGTTGATCGGCCGACGGCAAGTTCAACAGCGCTGTGAGCGTCAGCGCCCGAAGCCGGGGCGACGCCGGCGCAGGTAACGCTCGAACTCGGCGGCCAGCGCGTCGCCGTCGATCTTGCCCAGGGCGTCGTTCATGTCGACCTCGGCGTCGCCGCGTTGCTCGAGCGACAGCACGTACTCGGCGAGGTCCTCGTCCTCGGCCGTCATCTCGGTGACCGCCTGCTCCCATTCCTCGGCGTCCGTCGGCAGGTCGGCCAGCGGCACCTCGATGTCGAGGACGTCCTCGACGCGGCGCAGCAGGGCCACCGTGGCCTTCGGGTTCGGCGGCTGCGAGACGTAGTGCGGCACCGCCGCCCAGAACGTCACCGCCGGAATCCCGGCGGCCACGCAGGAGTCCTGGAACACCCCGGCGATGCCGGTCGGCCCCTCGTAGCGGCTTTCCTCGAGGCCGAAGCGTTTCGCCGACTCGGGGGAGTACGCCGCGCCCGACACCGGAACCGGCCGGGTGTGCGGGGTGTCGGCCAGCAGGGCGCCCAGGATCACCACCGTGTCGACGTTGAGCTTGTCGGCGATGGCCACCAGCTCCGCGCAGAAGGTCCGCCAGCGCATGTTGGGTTCCACCCCGTGCATCAGCACGACGTCGCGGTCGCTGCCCGGCGGGCGACAGTGCGAGATCCGCATCGCCGGCCACACCAGCTCGCGGGTCACCCCGTCCACCTGCCGAATCACCGGGCGATTCACCTGGTAGTCGTAGTAGGCCTCGTCGTCGATCTCCAAGATCGGGTCCGCTTCCCAGATGGCCTCGAGGTGTTCGAGCGCGTCGCTGGCCGCGTCGCCGGCGTCGTTCCAACCCTCGAACGCGGCCACGACGACGGTGTGGTGCAGTTCCGGCAATGCCGTTTCGCCAAAGGGGGGGCCGTCGGGCGGGGTCACAGATTTAGCGTACGGCCTTCCGGCCCGATGTTCGGGGCGCGGTGGCCAAGGATTGTCGGCCGATTGACGTTCAACCGGGGGCTTTGCATAGGACGACTATTCTTATGGCGTGACAGCCGCCAGGGGACACCGCTGCGACACTGACATCCTCGGCGGTCCAGACGAAATAGGTTCGGCTGCGATTTCGTTAACCTGGTTAACTATGTCGCAGACAGACTCCACGAACTGTCGATAGCGGCGATGAGTTAGGCGTCCGGACGTCGATCGGGTGACGACGTAGACTTTTCTGGTCGAGAGGCGTTGCAACGGGTACCGGTCTTTGCCGGTATCCGCCACGCTCGGCAGAGTCAAGGACGCCTTCCGTTATGGAAGGAGTGCACGTGACCGCCGTTGAGGCCCAGACTTCCGCGCCGAACACCTTCGCGCCGAACATCCGCCCCGACTGCACCGACGAGCTGACGGCGGCGCTGCGCCAGCGGATCGTGGTGATCGACGGCGCGATGGGCACCGCGATCCAGCGCGACCGGCCGGACGAGGCCGGCTACCGCGGCGACCGGTTCACGGAGTGGCCGACCGCGCTGCAGGGCAACAACGACCTGCTCAACCTGACGCAGCCCCAGATCATCGAGGGGATCCACCGCGAGTATCTCGAGGCGGGCGCCGACATCCTGGAGACCAACACGTTCAACGCGAACGCGATCTCCCTCTCGGACTACGACATGGCGGAGCTGGCCTACGAGCTGAACTACGCCGGCGCCGCCCTGGCTCGCAAGGCCGCCGACGAGTACAGCACCCCGGACAAGCCCCGCTACGTCGCCGGCGCCATCGGGCCGACCACCCGGACCGCGTCGATCTCGCCGGACGTCAACGACCCCGGGGCCCGCAACGTCTCCTACGACCAGCTGGTCGCCGCCTACCTCGAGGCCGCCAACGGCCTGGTCGACGGGGGCGCCGACCTGCTGATCATCGAGACGATCTTCGACTCGCTGAACGCCAAGGCGGCGGTGTTCGCGGTCGAGACCCTGTTCGAGGACCGGGGACGCCGCTGGCCGTTGATCATCTCGGGCACCATCACCGATGCGTCCGGGCGGACGTTGTCCGGTCAGGTCACCGAGGCCTTCTGGAACGCGATCAGGCACGCGAAGCCGATCGCGGTCGGGCTCAACTGCGCGCTGGGCGCGCCCGAGATGCGGCCCTACATCGCCGAGATGTCGCGCATCGCCGACACCTTCGTCTCCTGCTACCCGAACGCCGGCCTGCCCAACGCCTTCGGCGAGTACGACGAGACCCCGCAGCGGCAGGCCGGCTACATCGCCGACTTCGCCGACGCCGGCCTGGTCAACCTGGTCGGTGGCTGCTGCGGAACCGCGCCGCCGCACATCGCCGAGATCGCCAAGGTCGTCGAGGGCAAACCACCCCGGGAGGTGCCGAAAATCGAAGTGGCGACCCGGCTTTCGGGCCTGGAGCCGCTCAACATCACCGACGAGTCCCTGTTCGTGAACATCGGTGAGCGCACCAACATCACCGGCTCCGCCCGGTTCCGCAACCTGATCAAGGCCGAGGACTACGACACCGCGCTCTCGGTCGCGCTGCAGCAGGTCGAGGCCGGCGCGCAGGTCATCGACATCAACATGGACGAGGGCATGATCGACGGCGTCGCCGCGATGGACCGGTTCACCAAGCTGATCGCGGCCGAGCCGGACATCAGCCGCGTGCCGGTGATGATCGACTCGTCCAAGTGGGAGGTCATCGAGGCCGGCCTGAAAAACGTGCAGGGCAAGCCGATCGTCAACTCGATCTCCATGAAAGAGGGCGAGGAGAAGTTCATCCGCGAGGCGCGGCTGTGCCGCAAGTACGGCGCCGCCGTGGTCGTGATGGCCTTCGACGAGCAGGGCCAGGCCGACAACCTGGAGCGCCGCAAACAGATCTGCGGGCGCGCCTACCGGATCCTGACCGAAGAGGTCGGCTTCCCGCCCGAGGACATCATCTTCGACCCGAACTGCTTCGCGCTGGCGACCGGCATCGAGGAGCACGCGACCTACGGGATCGACTTCATCGAGGCCTGCGCCTGGATCAAGGAGAACCTGCCCGGGGTGCACATCTCCGGCGGCATCTCCAACGTGTCGTTCTCGTTCCGCGGCAACAACCCGGTCCGCGAGGCGATCCACGCGGTGTTCCTGTTCCATGCCATCAAGGCCGGCCTGGACATGGGCATCGTCAACGCCGGTGCGCTGGTGCCCTACGACTCGATCGACCCCGAGCTGCGGGACCGCATCGAGGACGTGGTGCTCAACCGTCGCGAGGACGCGGCCGAACGACTGCTGGAAATCGCCGAGCGGTTCAACAGCAAGGACAAGGGTGAGGACCCGAAGGCGGCCGAATGGCGCGGCCTGCCGGTCCGGGAGCGGATCACGCACGCGCTGGTCAAGGGCATCGACGCCCACGTCGATGACGACACCGAGGAGTTGCGCGCCGAGATCGCCGCCGCGGGCGGCCGCCCGATCGAGGTGATCGAGGGTCCGCTGATGGACGGCATGAACGTCGTCGGTGACCTGTTCGGCTCCGGCAAGATGTTTTTGCCCCAGGTGGTGAAGTCGGCCCGGGTGATGAAGAAGGCCGTCGCGTACCTGCTGCCGTTCATCGAGAAGGAGAAGGAAGAGAACGGTACCGCTGCCGCCAAGGACACCAACGGCACGATCGTGATGGCCACGGTGAAGGGCGACGTCCACGACATCGGCAAGAACATCGTCGGAGTTGTGCTGCAGTGCAACAACTTTGAAGTGATCGACCTCGGGGTCATGGTGCCCGCCCAGAAAATCCTGGATGCGGCCAAGGAGCACGACGCCGACATCATCGGGCTGTCCGGTTTGATCACGCCGTCCCTGGACGAGATGGCCAACTTCGCCGTCGAGATGGAACGCGAGGGTCTGGAGATCCCGCTGCTGATCGGCGGCGCGACCACCTCGCGCGCACACACGGCCGTGAAAATCTCGCCGCGGCGCAGCGGTCCGGTGGTCTGGGTCAAGGACGCGTCCCGCTCGGTGCCGGTCGCCGCCGCGCTGCTGGACCCCAAGCAGCGGGGTCCCCTGCTGGAGGCCACCGAGAAGGACTACGCGTCCCTGCGCGAACGGCATGCCCAGAAGAACGAGCGGCCGACGCTGACACTGGAGAAGGCCCGCGCCAACCGGACGCCGATCGACTGGGACGGCTACACGCCGCCGGTGCCCGCAATAGGTACGGGAGTACGGGAATTTCAGGACTACGACCTCGCCGAGCTGCGGGAGTACATCGACTGGCAGCCGTTCTTCAACGCCTGGGAGATGAAGGGCAGATTCCCCGACATCCTCAACAACCCGGCCTCGGGCGAGGCCGCCCGCAAGCTGTACGACGACGCGCAGGAGATGCTCGACACCCTGATCAAGGAGAAGTGGCTGACCGCCAACGGCGTGATCGGGTTCTTCCCCGCCAACGCGGTCGGCTCGGGGGTGGAAGACATCGAGGTGTACACCGACGACACCCGCACCGAGGTGCTGACCACCTTGCACAACCTGCGCCAGCAGGGCGAGCACCGGGAAGGAATCCCCAACCGGTCGCTGAGCGACTACGTCGCGCCCAAGGACACCGGCCTGGCCGACTACATCGGCGCCTTCGCCGTCACCGCGGGGCTCGGCAGCCAGGAGAAGATCGCCGAGTTCAAGGCGGCGCTCGACGACTACAGCGCGATCCTGCTGGAGTCGGTCGCCGACCGGCTGGCCGAGGCGTTCGCCGAACGCATGCACCAACGGGTCCGCAAGGAGTTCTGGGGATACCAGCCGGACGAGCAACTGGACAACGACGCGCTCATCGATGAGAAGTACCGGGGCATCCGGCCCGCCCCCGGCTACCCGGCCTGCCCCGAGCACACCGAGAAGGCGACGCTCTGGAAATTGATGGACGTCAAGGAGCGGACCGGCATCGAGTTGACCGATTCGATGGCCATGTGGCCCGGTGCCGCCGTCAGCGGCTGGTATTTCTCGCACCCGCAGTCGCAGTACTTCGTCGTCGGCCGGATGGCCCAGGACCAGGTCGCCGACTACGCGAAGCGCAAGGGCTGGACCCTGGCCGAAGCCGAACGCTGGCTCGCCCCCAACCTCGGTTACAACCCGGAGGACTGAACTCTTCGGGCGACTGAGTCCTCGGCGGGCTCAGCCCTCGGCGGCGGCCTGAAATATTGCGGTGATCTCGGCGACGCGCGGGTCCTCGCGCAGCTGCTCCAGCGTTTGGGGCAACGGCAGCCGCCAGTTCGGATATTCGTCGATGGTGCCGGGCAGATTCGGTTGTCGCGGTTCGGCGACGATGTCGTAGGGCGAGATCAGCTTCAACTTGCTCGGCGTGGCCGCCAAGAACCGGTGCATCGCGGTGATGATGGCGTTCTCGTTCGGGCCGTCGTCCTCGTCCGGGTCGTCGGGCAACAGCCCTTCGGAACGCAGCAGGGCCAGCCACTCCGCCTTTTCCTTGTCGGCCGCGGCCTGCTCCGCCGGTACGTCGTCGAGCAGGTCGAGCTCGGCGCGCGCCCGCACGTGTTCGCCGCGCAGAAAGCCGGCCGCAGTGGGCAGGTCATGGGTGGAGAGGCTCGCGGCCGCCCGCGCCGGCCACCGCGACGACGCAAGCAAGGGTTCGCCGGGCGCGGACTCGTCCCGGGTAAACCAGGACACCGCGCAGCCCAGCATTCCGTTGTCGCCCAACGCTTCCGTGACTTCGGGCTCGACAGTTCCCAGGTCCTCGCCGACCACGGTCGCGCCGGCCCGCTGGGCTTCCAGCGCGAGCACGGCAAGCATGGCGTCGGCGTCGTAGTGCACGTAGGTACCCCGGTCGGCCGACTCGCCCGGCGGTATCCACCACAACCGCCACAATCCCGCGACGTGGTCGATCCGCAGTCCGTCGGCGTGAACGAGTATGGCGCGCAGCATGTCTCGCAGCGCGGTGTACCCGGTGGCGGCGAGCCGGTCCGGCCGCCAGGGCGGCAGCCCCCAGTCTTGACCGCGCGGGGTGAAATTGTCCGGGGGAGCGCCGACGTGAACTCCGGTGGCCAGCATGTCGGCCAGGGCCCACGCGTCGGCCCCGTCGGAGTCGACGCCGACCGGCAGGTCGTGCAATACACCCAGCGCCATGCCGGCTCGTCGCGCGGCGCTGCGGACTTCGCCGAGCTGTTCGGCACAGCGTTGCTGCACCCAGGCGTGAAAGGCGATCCTGGGGGCCAATTCCCGGCGAGCCTGGGTCACCCCCGGTCCGTCGACATCGCGCAGGGGTTCGGGCCATCGCGGCCAGCGCCCGCCGTACCGCTCGGCCAGCGCGCAGTAGGTCGCCCAGTCGCGCAGCGCCCCGGAGGAGGGGGACTCGTCCAGTGGGCAGGGCCGATCCTCCGCGCGCCACAGCAACTCCAGCGCGTCGCGCTTGGCGGCCCAGACGAGGTCGTGGTCGATCCGCTCGGTCTCCGGCCAGACGCGCAGGGCGTCGACTTCCGCGCGGGTTTGCGGGTCGGCTCGATGGTAGGCGTCGAGGTCCTCGATGCGCAGGGCCAGCGGGTTGGCGAAGCGTCGACTGGACGGGGTGTAGGGCGAGGGCTGAACCGGATGCGTCGGGCCGGGGGCGTTGAGCGGGTTGAGCAGTACCGCGCCCGCGCCGTGCGCCGCCGCGGTCCACTCGATGAACTCCCGCAGGTCGCCCAGATCGCCGATGCCCCAGGAGCGGCCCGAGCGCAGCGCATAGAGCTGCAGCATCCATCCCCAGGTCACCGCTGTCTGGGGCACCCGCGGCGGGGCCGCGACCAGGGTGACTTCTTGGCCGTCCCCGGTGTGCAGGCGGTACCAGCCCGGCGCCAGATCGCCGGGCAGTTCGTCGCGCACGTCGGCGCGGGTGCCGTCCTCGCCGATCAACGCCGCCGCGCCGGGCAACGGCCGCGGCCGGCCGTCCAGTCGCATCGCGATTGTCGGTGCCAGGGCTCCAGCGCGCTTGCGCTCGGCTAGCTTCGCCAATTCACGGCGCCGATCGGCCTCGCTGGCGGCGTCGACCTCGAGCAATGCGAGCGCGCGGACCACCACGTCGGCATCGACTTCTACCGGTTCTCGCCGCTCATTGCGGTAAAAGGTCGCCACGCCATGGGCCTGGGCCAGCTGGCGCAGGTCCTCGGGCACCGGCTTGGGTGTGGCCATCAGATCGTCCGCACGGGCAGCGCGGGGTGACTGGGTGACGGCTGGAGATTGCGAGCAGGGCAAGTACTCAGATAGCAAAGAGGCGGGCGCACTTTCGGAACGTACCCATCCGAGGCCGACTTACACGGGTCGCCCGCGTCGTGAGTAACAGAAAGCGGCGCGCGATTCGCCGGAGTGAAAACGACTCGGCCACATGCGGAGCCGATGCGCCAGGACCGAGGGCCCCGTTCAGATGCGCAGCACCGGATCCAGCGCCGACAGCGGGATGTGCGCTTGGACGGTGCCCCCGTCCATGTACCACTGCGGCAGGCCGGGGGAGAAGTTGATCGGCTCGTCGTGGCCGACCGGATAGTCGGGCATGTAGATGATCAACTCGTCGGGCGTCAGCGCCCACGCCTTGTACGCGCCCGAGTAAACCTTGTCGGGAGTCCAACGGTCGAGGATGAACGGGTAGGTGCCCGGATCATGCGGTGGCGGAGCCTGATTGAGTGCGGTATCGATGAACGGCGCAGCCAGCGGCGGGATCGCGGTCAGCGGGTTCGACGTGGTCAGATCGGCGAGCTGCACCCGTCGGCCCGCTGCCATGTCGAAGGTGAATGTCCGATAGGCGTTGTTGGGTTTGGGCCCGTCGGCGTGATAGTCCTCGTGGAACACCGCGCTGAGCAGGTTGCCGTGCCGGAAGACCTCGAAGTTCTCCTCGCCGTAGCTGTCGGCGGCCATGCTGGCGTTTGCGGTCTTCCAGTTGCTGACCAGGGTATGCAGGTAGTCACGGATCACCGGCCCGGTGGTCGGATTGTCGACCAGGTCGTCGGGCACGGCGACCTTGATGTCGCGAACGGCGTTGCGTTCCGAGGTCACCGCGGTGTGGCAGTACTGGCCGTCCCAGTTGCCGCCGAGCTGACCGCAGAACGACGGCGCGGACGCGTGCGTGGTGGCCGCGCCGGGAATCGTTGCGGCCGTGATCAATACAAACGCCGCCGCCAGTCTCTTGAGCATGGGTTGCTCCGCTCGACTCAGAGGAGTTGGACTTTGCTTGCCCGCCAGCGGCCGTCGACCTTCTCCATGGTCATCTTGATCCTGCTGCGGTCGATGCGCGGGTCGGGCGCGGCGGTGTTGGTGACGGTCTGGTCGATGAACAGCAGCACGACGACCTTGTCGGTCGTTTCGGACTGGATGGCCGAGTCCACCACCACGCCGTGCGCGGTCGCCTTGTTGTCGATCAGCAGTTGGCGAAGCTTGACGCTGGATTGGGTGTACATGTCCTTGAATTCGCCGGTCGCGCCGTCCAGCACCTGCTTGAAGTTGTCGTCCACCTTGTTCGAATCGATGCTCGTCAACACCTGCGCATAGGCGATGGCCGCCTGTTGGGCCTGTTCGCCCGCCACCTTCAGCTGATGGTCCTGCCACTGCCGCCACCCGAGGAACCCCGAAACGCCAAGCACGGCAACCAGTAACACCGGCAGCACGCTGCGGCGCAGATACCGCCGCCAGGGCCGCTGGGCGCGCTCGGTGTCGGGACGCTTTCGTTTGAGCAGCGGGCCACCTTCGTCCTCGTCTTCGTCCTGCCCGTCAGCCTCGTCGGTGCACTCCTCGGCGCGCGCCTCGCCGGTGTCTTCGCCTGCGGCTGCCGCTGTTTCGGCGCCCGTTTCCGCTTCGACGTCCGTGTCCGTGTCGGCGTCGACTTTCGGGTTCTTCTTGGTGGTCACGACCACGATCATCTCCTAAAGGTCGGCTGGGATGGGCCAGGGCTCAGTGCGGCGGTTCGATCGGCAGCTGCGGACCGCCGTAGGGGGTGGGAATGGTGTAGCGGCCCCGCGGGGTCGGATCGGTTCGCTGGCCCAGGTTCGCGCCCGGCGGCGGGCCGGCGGTGTCGTCGCCGCCCGGACGTGGCGCGTTCTTGGCCCCGCGGATCGAGACCGCCGGGTCGTCGTCGCGGCAGTAGGTGTACATGAACGGCTCGTAATAGTCGGCGGCCGAGGAGGCGTGCGCCGGTGTCCCGTAGTCGCAGACGTAGCGGGGATACAGGTCGGCGGTCGCCCAGACGCCGCCGTCGTGAAAGGCGCTCGTCACCGCGTCCAATACCGACCCGCGGTAGTCGGGGAACAGTGCGTTGAGCGCCGGGACCCGCAGATAGAACAGCTGTGACATGGTGGCCATGCTGCCCAGCAACTGCACCATCGTGTCGGAATTGTCGGCGAACAGATTGTCGACGGCCGACAGCGTGCGCGGCGTCTGCTGCGTCAACCGGCGGTAACCGGCCTGCATTCTGGCCACGCCGGTCAGCGTCTGGTTGAGTTCGGTTGCGGCGGAGCCCAATCCGGCGTTTTTATCGCTCGCCAGGGTGAGCACCACCCGGCTGGTCTTGATGATGCTGGTGGTCTGGGGCAGCACCGAATCGAGCGTCGACAGCAGGAACGTGCCGCCGTCCACGATGGCGGTCAGCTTGGCCGGGCCCTGTCTGCTCAGGCTCAACTCCTTCTTGATCAACTCGATCTTGTGCGGGTCGACCTGGGCCAGCAGCCCATCGGCGTCACCGAGCAACTGCGCCAAGCTGACCGGGACGGTGGTGTGGTCCAGGGCGATCAGGCTGCCGTCATGCAGATACGGCCCGGCGTCGGAGGCTGCCTCGAAGTTGATGTACTGCTCACCGGCCGGCGAGAGCGCGGACACGTGCACGACGCTGTTCGCCGGGATCCGCACCTGCGACGTGATGCTGGCGACGGCGTTCACGCCGTCGTCGGTGATCTGCAGCGATTCGATGCGCCCGACGCGAACACCGCGCAGCGCGACGTCCTGGTTTGGGAGCAGGCCGCCGGATTCCGCCAGCTGCACGGTGACCCGGTAGGACGAGGCGAAGGGTTTCACTCGCAACGCGCCGACGAGCAGATAGGCGGTCGCCACGACCAGGATGAGCACCAGGCCGGCCACCGACAACCAGACCTGCTGCCGGTGCGCGGTGCGCACCGCGCGCACAACGAGATTGGCGAAGTCGGCGACGGCGCGGATCACGGTTGCGGCCCTGGCGGTGCGGGCGGGGGCCCGGGCGCGACGTCGATCTGTCCCGGGATGTTGGGATCCGGAATCACCGGAACCTGAGGCGAATTGGGTCCCCGGCCGACCACACGTTCCTGCAGTCGCCACAGGGTGTATTTGAGGGTGCCGACGAGCAGGTTCACGTTGTAGTGGTGCGGCCCGTGCAGCCCGATGTCGCCGGGGAATCCGATGTCGGGCAGCGATCCGAGCATGATCTTGTCCACGCCGACGTTCACCGAAATCGAGTTCCCCGCAGTGGATTTGACCAGCGCGGGAATCAGCCGGTTTATCGACAGCCAGCTGGTGTCGGGGCTGATCGCAACGTCGTTGGCGGCCCCGGCGATCGTGTTCAGGTCGCGGATCATGCTGCGGCCGCTGGTGTCGGTCCCGCCGATCGACGGGAACCTGGCCAGCAACCGGGAGGTGTCGCCGACCTGCACGGCCAGGTTGGACAGTTGACTGGTGTTGTCGGCCAGGGCCGAGGTGGCGGGGCGGGCCGCCGACATCAGGTCGCTGATGGTCTGGTTCTTGGCGTCGAGTTGGTCGGCCAGGCGCGACAATTGGGTCAACGCGTGCGAGATCTGATCGGATCGGCCGTCCAGCGTCGCGAGTAGCTCGTTGGACTTGCGGATCATGTCTCCGAACGCCTGGCCCTGATCTCCGGTCGCCTTGCCGAACCCGTTGATGATGTTGGTGAAATTGCGCACCGCCCCGCCGTTCACCAGGATCGCCGCCGAGCTCAGCACCGACTCGACGGTCGCGGCGGCCGCGGTCGAGTCCAGGCCGATGGTGTCCCCGTCGCGCAGCAGCGGCCCGTCGGCATCGCCCGGTGGCTTCAGCGCGACGAAGACGTCGCCCAGCGGTGTCGCGGTGCGCAATTCGGCGGTGCTGCCCCGCGGCAGCTGTACGCCATCCCGGATGCGCAGCCGCGTGACCGCCGTGTAATTGCGGGCGACCATCGATTCGAGCTGCCCGACGTCGGCGCCGGCGAGCTTGACCTTGGCGTTCATCGGCAGGTTCAGCGCGTTGGAGAACACCGCGTTGAGCGAATAACCGCCGGACCCCAGGCCCGGGGCCGGAAGGGGCAGGCTGGCAAGGCCGTTCGTGGCGCATCCCGCGGTGACCATCGCCGCGGCCACCGCCGTGAGCATGCCCCGCACGCCCGCGCCCGTCATTTCTGCCCCATGGCGGCCATGCCGTCGAGCACGTAGGTCAACCCGAAATCGGGGCCGAAGTCCTGGATGGTCCCGGTGCTGCAGCCCAGTTGTCGAAGCCCCATCAGGTTGCAGATCTCTTTGGTGTACTGGCTGTCGAACAGCAATCGGTCCGTCAGGAAGCGGGCCCGCACGCTGCCGTTCGCCCGGTCGATCATGTTGTAGGCGTTGTCGGCCACCAAGGGGGCCAGATCCAGCAGCTCGGCCAGGTCGCGCCGCTGGTCGGTCACCGTCATCAGCGTGCCGTTGCCGTGCAGGACGGCCTGTTTGACGTTGTCGCGGTTGGCGTCGAGCAGGTCACCGGCCCGCTGGATCAGTTGGTCGAGCTTGCGCCCGGTGTTGCCGCTGCCGAGGTCCTCGTCGGCCATGATCCGGCTGACCTGGTGGATGGTGGAGGCGAATTCGCGCAGTTTCGAGTCGTTGGCGGCGACGGCGTCGAACAGCGTGCTGATGTTTTTGACGATCGTGGTGATCTGCTCGCGGGTCGCCGCGCCGCCGTCGCTGGACAGCCGCAGCGCCTTGGACAGCTCGCCCAGCGCCGCCTTGATCTTCTCGCCGTTGCCGTTGACCACCTCGGTGCCGCCGCCGAGCACGTCGGCGATCGGGCCGCCGCCTCGCCCGTCACCCTCGAGCGACTTGGTCACCTTGTCCAAAACATTGAGGACACTGCTGAATTCGACGGGGGTCTTGGTCCTGGGCAGCCCGATGGTGTCGTGATTCTGCAGGGTCGGTCCGCCGTGGTAGGGCGGCGTCAGCTCGATCTGCCGGTCGGTGAGGATGGACGTCGACACCGTGACGGCCTGCGCGGTGGCGGGCACCTTGACGTGGCGGTCGACGGTGAACTGGACCTCGACGTAACCCCCCTTGGGGTTGATCTTGGTGATCTTGCCCACCGGCATGCCCAGCACCGCAACCTCGTTGCCCTCGTAGAGGCCTGAGGCGCTGTCGAATTGGGCCGTCACGGTGATTGTGTCGTCGTCCGAACTCAGGTACCACCAGCCGGCGCCGACCGCCGCGGCGAGGACCGCGACCGCGGCGACGATGGCCAGCGCCTTGGCGCCGAGCCCGTTCACTTGCAGTCCTTGAAGTACTGGATCATGCCGAACTGCTTGGCACGCCCGCTGATTGCGCACATCCACGAGTCGATCAACGGGACATTGGGGGCGTTGAAGTTGATCGCGTTGCCGTCACCGGTCAGATTGGCCGCCTCGCGGAAGAAGATCGGGCTGGTTTGTAGCATGCTGTGCAGCAGGTCGTCGTGCGCCGACATCAAGTTGGTGAAGTCGCGCATGTCTCTGATCAACGCGTCCAGGCCCGAGCGGTCGTTGACCACGACCTGGCTCATGGTGTCGACCAGACTCGACAGGGATTGCATCATCGCGTGGAAAACGGCGCGCCGCGCGACGAATTGGCCCAGCAGGTCCTGACCCTGGTCGACGAGGGCGCCGATGCCGGCCTGCTGGCGGCGCAGCGTGTTGGTGACCTGCTCGGTGCTGCGCAGCAGCTGCCCCAGCTGGTCGCGTCGCACCGCGATGATCGACGACAAGGTGTTGATGTTCGTGATCGCCTGCGGCACAACGGCGGGCAGGCCCTCAAGCTGCTTGCCGAGCACCGCCAGCGATTGGGCGAACCTGTCGGAGTCGACCTGCTCGAAGGTGGTGGTGGCGTCCTGCAGCGCGGCCTGCAGGTCGTAGGGCACCTCGGTGTGCCCCAGGTCGAAGGTCTCGTTGGGCAGGCGGGCGGGCCCCTTGGGTTCCAGCGCGAGATAGCGCGAGCCCAGGATGGTGGTGACCCGGATCTGTGCACGAGAATCCTTGCCCAGCTTGATGTCGTCGCGGACCTTCAACCCCGCCTCGACATGGTCGCCGACGAGTTTCATGCTCGTGACGTTGCCCACCGGGATACCCGCGACCACGATCGGGTTGCCGGCCCGCAGCGAGGCCGCTTGCAGGAACTCGGCGGTGTAATGGCGATAGGCGGCGCCGATCGCGTGCACCGCCAGCATGACTGAAATCACCACCGCGACCACCGCGACGGCGATGAACCCGAGCCAGGTCTTGTTGTAGCTTTCCAGCGGGCGCTTCGTCAGCCCCGACAACCGCCGCCGTACCGATGCCTCAGCCATCGACCGTGCTCCTGCAGCGTGGGGTGTGCCAGGCCCGGTTGCCCGGCGTGGCCGCGTTGATGATGATCGGCACGACATCGTTGAGCCCGGGGAAGAAACCCATGAAGTTCACGTCGCACACGTAGGCATTGCCGTAGGCGCCCTGATTGCCCACGCGGGTAAGGCCTTTCAGCAGCAGCGGAATGTTGTCGCCGAAGAACGCCACCTGCGGTTCGACGTTCATGATGTGTTTGGTGACGCCGGGCTGGCGATCGATGAATTCGCGCAGCGCCGGGTAGACGTCGGTCGCCGAGGCCGACAGCCGGTTGGTCACCCGGGCCAGCGAACCGACCGAGGCGACCAGGTCCGGGCGCCGCCGGTCGAGGTCGCCGACGACGCTGCGGGCCGCCGTGATGACCCCGTCGAGATCGTCGTTCTGTTGGGCGAGGTTGCCGACCACCTTGTTGAGGTTGGTGATGACGCTGCCCAGGGCCTGGTCGCGGCCCGCGAAAGTCTGTGTCAGCGTGGAGGTCTGGCCGACCAGCGTGGTGAGCGAGGACGTGTCGCCCTGCAGCGAGGCGATGATGCCCTTGGTGAGGTTGTCGGCGTCATGGGGGTTCAGCAGGCTGAACAACGGCTCGTAGCCGTTGAGCAGCGTGGTCACGTCGAAAGAGGGCTCGGTGCGCTCCAACGGGATGGTGCTGCCCGGCGCCAGCAGCTGCGGACTGCCTTCCTTGCCCAGGGACAGCCCGAGGTAACGCTGCCCGACGATGTTCTGGTAGGTCACCGACGCCAGGGTGTTTCCGAACAACCGCTGGTCGGACTGCACCACGAACGAGACCTTCGCCAGAGTCCCGTCCAGTTCCACCTTTTCGACCCGGCCCACGCGCACCCCGGCCATGCGGACGTCGTCGCCCTCGCGTAGTCCGTACACGTCGCTGAACACCGCCGTGTACCTGGCGGTGTCGCCGGCGACGTCACGCCGCAGGCTCACATACACCAGCCAGGTCAGCGTCAGCGAGACGATCATGAACAGGGTCAGTGCGAGGAGCGGGCCGCGAAACCTCATTTGGCCTCCCCGGGCGGATGAGCGAGTGAGACCGTGGTCCCGCGAGCGACGGGTCCCAGCAGTAGTTCGGTGGCCTCGGTCGCGGGGGCGCCGGTGATCACGCCGAGCATGGTGCGTTCGTATTGACTCCCAACGGGTCCCACGTTGCCGCCGAACGAGGCCCGGTACGCGGCCTGCGGGATCCACGGCGCCTTCGGTGCCACCGGCGCGACCCACGGTTCGTGTGGTTGCGGCGTCGCGGGCGCCCCGGGTGAGGGGTTGTCGGGGTTCGCACTGCCCGGCACCGGCGGCGACGGCGTAATGCCGGGAGCGAGTGGCGGATTGGGGTCGACCAGGTTTGGTGGTCCGTTCACCAGCGGCGGGCCCACCGCGACCAGGTTTCCGTCCGGGCCGATCACCGTGCCGGGCGGTGGGGCCAGGTCCTTGGGCGGATGGTAGTTCTGCGGCAACAGCACGTCGGGCAGATCGGGGCGCACCGGAATCAGCGGTGCGGTGAAGCAACTGGGCCCTTTGAGCTCGCCGTAATGCGGACAGTCGGCACGGGTGTAGGTGGAACTGGGCGTGAACGTCAGCATCGCGCGCATGTTGCCCAGGTTGGTCCGCGGGTTCCAGACCTGTTCCATGAACTGGTTGGCCAGGTTGTCCAGTTTGGTGACGGCGGGCACGAAGTTGTTCGACTTCTCCGCCAAGATGCCGAGCACCGGCGTGAAATCGCTTGTGATCCTGATGAGTTGGTCGATGTGGTTGTCGAACGATTGGCGAGTGGTGCTGACCGTGTAGTCGGCGCCGGAGAGCAGCGAGGCCAACTGCCCGCGCGTCTCGGCGAAGGTTCGCATCGGCTCGACGGCCTGATGCAACGCATCGAGAAGATCGGGCGCCGTCTGGGCGAGCCCCGTGGTGGCATCCAGCAGCGCCGACACCGTCGAGGGGCCGGCGTCGGTGCTGACGATCGAATTGAGTTGATCGAGAAGGCGATTCAGTTGGGCACCGGCGGTCAGCAGGCTGACGCGGCGGTGATCGGTCGCCGCGCCCAGCGCGGCCAGGATCCCCACCGACCTGTCGTCACGGCCACGACCCGCGGCGGCGAGCACGTCGCGCAGCTTGCTCACGGTCGTCTGGAAAAGAACCGTCGGCAGCCGCTTGTCCTCCGAGATGTGCGCGCCGTCGCGGATTTTCCCACCGCGGCCCTCCTGGTTTGGGGACCCCACCAGTTGGACCGACGACACGGCGAAGACGTTGCTCGGCACCACGCGTGCGGTCACGTTGGCCGGAATCGACTTGGCGTATTCCTCTTTGAGGTCGATGTGGACGTAGTTGGGCTTGCCGTGCGCCGCCGGGACGACGCCGTTGACCATCCCGACCAGGACGCCGCGGTATTTGACGTCGGACTTCTGGGGAAGGCCATCGCCGACGTTGATCAGATCGGCGACCACCCGCACGTAGTCGTTGAGCCTGCCGGTGGATTTCACCAACATCGCGGTGGTGACCAGGGCGCTGACCACCACGACCGCGATCCCGATGCCGAACAGCTGCCGATCGGAGGGGCCGCGGCCGTCCAGCTCAAAGGAATTGGGCACGTTTCACCGACCTACCCGCCGAACCTGGCGCCGGAGTCGACGCCCCACAGTGCCATGGTGAGCAGCATGTTCACGATGATCACCACGGTGATGCTGGCCCGCATGCCGTGTCCGGCGGCGACCCCGACGCCCTCGGGCCCGCCGCTCGCGTAATAGCCGTAATAGCACTGGATCGTGGACGCGATCCAGACGAAGATCACCGCCTTGAACAAGGAGTAGACGATGTCCTGGCCGGCCAGCATCAGCGTGAAGTAGTGCAGGTAGGAGCCGGTCGAGCCGCCGCTGCCCAGGCCCACCACGATCTGGGTGCTCAGGTATCCGATCGCCAGGCACGCGGCGTACAGCGGGACGATCGCCACCACCGACGCGATCAGCCGGGTGGTCACCAGGTAGGGGATCGGGCGGATGGCGATCGATTCCATCGCGTCGATCTCTTCGGCGATCCGCATGGATCCCAGCTGGGCGGTGAAGCGGCAGCCGCCCTGCATGGCGAAGGCGAGCGACGCCATCAGGGGAGCCAGCTCACGGGTGTTGACCAACGACGAGACGAACCCGGTGGCCGGCCCCAGACCGAGCAGATCCAGGAAGTTGTACCCCTCGATGCCGACCAGCGCGCCGACCGTCATGCCGAGCACCACGGCCACCCCGGCCGTGCCACCACCCACCACGATCGAGCCGTTGCCCCAGGTGATGTTCGACAGCAGCCGCAGGAATTCGGCGCGGTACTGGCGCAGGGCGAGCGGCACCGCGACCGCGGCCCGGACGAAGAAGACCAGGAGGTGGCCGAGCCGGATGACCGGCACTTTGCCGCGGCGGTAGAGCCGAACGAGGGGGACCGAAATCGGTGCGAACGGTTGATAAGCGGAGGCCGTCATGTCACAGCCCCGTCCGCGGTGACAACATGATGTAGAGCTGGCTGATCGCGACGTTGACGATCATCAGCAGCAGAATCGCCTCCACCACAGCGGCATTCACCGAATTCGCCACGCCGGTCGGCCCGCCCTTGGTGGACAGGCCCTTCTGGCTGGACACGATCGCCACGATGGCGCCGAACACGATGGCCTTGATCAGCGCCAGGATCATGTCGCCGGTCGTGGCGAACGACGCGAACGTCGACACGAAGCTGCCCGGCGCCCCGTTCTGGAAGTACACGTTGAACAGGTAGCTCGCGAAGAACCCGGCGAAGCACACCACGCCGGTGAGGGCCACGCCGATCATTACCGCCGCGGCGAAACGGGGCACCACCAGGCGGCGGATCACCGAGACGCCCATCACCTCCATCGCGTCGGTCTCTTCGCGCATCGTTCGCGAACCGAGGTCCGCGGTGATGGCCGAGCCGACCGCCGAGGCCATCAGCACCGCGGCGACCAGCGACGCCCCCTGCCGGATGACCGCCAGCCCGCTGGCCGCCCCGGCCAGCGACGTGGCACCCACCTGGCCGGCCAGCAAGGCGAACTGGATGGACAACGTGACGCTGATCGGCAGGGACACCAGGATCGTCGGCAACACGGCGGTGCCGGCCATGAATGCGCCCTGCCGGACGAACTCGTGCCACTGGAACCGCCCGGTCGCCAGGTCGTAGAAGAAATATTGGGCGGTTCGCACACCCAGCACGAACTGTTCACCTACCGTCGTCAGCGAGGCGATCGGGTGGCGTTTGACGTACCCCACGGACCAGTTCCGGATAGCGGTGACGCCATCGAACTCGGTGGTCGTCATAGCGGCGTGACCCGCGGACCGCCTAGCAAACCCATGGCGCAAGTCATCGCGTACCAGCTACCGCTGTCATCGGCCCTCTTCCCGCCCCTAAGTCCTGAGTGCCGAGCGGAGAACGTCGGGCAACGGTTGAACGCTATTCTTATTAAAATAGTGTCAACAAGCCCCAGATCTCCGCAGCTCATTGGTGTGTGCTGCATCACACTAGCCTACTTGATAGGGACTTTCAATAGTGTAGAGTCACTCATCTGAGTTCGTCGGTAAACGGCGTCGTGGGGTTCTAATGTCGGATTGACGAAGGTGATGGCATGCCCTCAGCAAACATATCGTTGCGTGACCGACGCCGTGCTGAACTGCTGTCCCAGATCCAGCAGACCGCCCACCGGCTGTTCGCCGAGCGCGGCTTCGAGGCGGTGACGACCGAGGACATCGCCGCGGCCGCTGGAATCTCCATCAGCACGTATTTCCGGTACGCGCCCACCAAGGAGGGCCTGCTGGTCGATCCCGTCCGGGAGGCCGCCGCAGAGATCGTGGGTTCCTACAGCACCAGGCCGCCCCATGAGTCACCGGTCGAAGCGTTGATTCAGCTGTTCGTCACGCACGCCAAAGATGTCAGCGAGGTCGACGACCTCGATACCTGGCGACTGGCCGTCGCGACCGCGCCCCACCTGTTGAGCAAGTCCGTCTTGGTCAGCGCAACCGATCACGGCAAGCTGATCGAGCAGGTCGCCCATCGGATGGGGGTCGATTCGGCGGCCGACATCCGACCCGCGTTGTTGGTCCACACCAGTTTGGCCACAGTGAAATTCGTCCTCGACGGCTGGTTGACCTCGAACGTCGCCGAAGGCCCGGCGTTCCACGTGCAGCTGGAGGCGGCGCTGCGCCTCACCCTCGCCGGATTCGACTGACGAACCCGCGAGGACGCCGCCGGGGCTAAACCGCCGTGACTTTACTCGCGGTGGCGTGAAACAATCGCTGGCCGTGAAGACCTTCGAGGATCTGTTCGCCGAGTTGGGCGAGCGCGCCCGCACCCGGCCGGCCGGCAGCGCGACGGTCGCAGCGCTCGACGGCGGCGTGCACGGCCTGGGCAAGAAGATCCTCGAGGAAGCCGGCGAGGTGTGGCTGGCCGCCGAACACGAATCCGACGACGAGCTGGCCGGGGAGATCAGCCAGTTGCTCTACTGGACGCAGGTGTTGATGGTGGCGCGTGGCCTGACCCTCGACGACGTGTATCGGAAGCTATGACCATGCTGCGGCTTGCGGTCCCCAACAAGGGCACGCTCAGCGACCCGGCCTGCGAGATCCTTACGGAAGCCGGTTACCGGCGTCGCACCGATCCCAAAGACCTGACCGTCATCGACCCGGCGAACCAGGTCGAGTTCTTCTTCCTGCGGCCCAAAGACATTGCCATCTACGTGGGTTCGGGGGAGCTGGATTTGGGCATCACCGGCCGGGACCTGGTGGGCGATTCCGACGCACCGGTGCGCGAGCGTCTGGCGCTGGGCTTCGGCTCGTCCAGCTTTCGCTACGCCGCACCGGCCGGGCGCGACTGGAAGATCGCCGACCTGGCCGGCAAACGGATCGCCACCGCCTACCCCAATCTGGTCCGAAAAGACTTGGCGGGGCGTGGTATTGAGGCGACCGTCATCAGGCTCGACGGCGCGGTGGAGATCTCGGTGCAGCTCGGCGTGGCCGACGCGATCGCCGACGTGGTGGGCTCCGGGCGCACCCTGAGCCTGCACAACCTCGTCGCCTTCGGCAACCCGCTGTGCGATTCGGAAGCGGTGCTGATCGAAAGCGACTCGAACAGCAACGCGGGGACGCAGGCGGCGCGCGATCAGCTGGTGGCGCGGGTCCAGGGCGTGGTGTTCGGCCAGCAGTATCTGATGCTCGATTACGACTGCCCCCGTTCGGTGCTGGATAAGGCCACGGCGATCACGCCGGGGCTGGAGTCGCCCACCATCGCGCCCCTGGCCGATCCGGACTGGGTTGCCATCCGCGCGCTGGTGCCGCGTCGGGGCGTCAACGAGATCATGGACGAGCTGTCCGCCATCGGCGCGAAGGCGATCCTGGCGTCTGACATCAGGTTTTGCCGGTTCTGATTCGTACGCGGTGTAAGACCCGCGGCTGTGTTAGCGTCCGCCTCGGGGGACTGCCCGGGTTGGCGAATGGGCCGTCCCTGCATCGGTCGCCGGCTGTTCGTCTCCCAGGAGGGTTTCCGTGACACACGCGCTGCTCGTCTTGTTGGCTTTACTGATTGGCGTCGTGGCCGGGCTGCGGTCGCTGACGGCGCCCGCCGTCGTGGCCTGGGCCGCCTACATCGGCTGGATCGACCTGCACGGCACCTGGGCGAGTTGGCTGACCAACATCATTGCGGTGATCATCTTCACCGTCCTGGCGATCGGCGAACTGATCAACGACAAGCTGCCCAAGACGCCGGCGCGCACCGCGGCGCCGATCTTCGCGGCCCGGATCGTCACCGGTGGGCTCGCGGGCGCCGCGCTGGGCGCTTGGCCGCACTGGACGTTCACCGCGCTGGGCGCCGGTGTCATCGGTGCGGTGCTCGGTACCCTCGGCGGCTACCAGGCGCGCAAGCGACTGGTGGCGGCGACGGGTGGCAGGGACCTGCCCATCGCGCTGCTCGAGGACGCCGTCGCGATCGTGGGCGGGTTCGCCATCGCGGCGGCGACGGGCCACCTGCTGACCGAATACCTGCTGACGGCGGTTAAGTGACAGCGCATTTCGATGCGATCATCGTCGGGGCCGGGCAGGCCGGCCCGCCGTTGGCAGGCCGGCTGACCGCTGCGGGACAGCGCGTCGCTTTGATCGAGCGCAAGCTGATCGGCGGCACCTGCGTCAACACCGGGTGCATCCCGACCAAGACGCTGGTGGCCTCAGCGCACGCCGCCCATCTCGCGCGCCGCGGCGCGGAATACGGCGTCGGGACCGGGCCGGTCAGCGTGGACATGGCAAAGGTCAAGGCCCGTAAAGACGAGATCATGCTGGGCGACCGCAAGGGCGTCGAGGATTGGCTCGAGGGCATGAAGGGCTGCACCGTTTTTCGCGGGCACGCGGTCTTTCGGGATCCGCACACGCTGCGGGTCGGTGACGATGAGCTGAGCGCCGACCGTATCTTCCTCAACGTCGGCGGGCGTGCGGTGGTGCCCGACATTCCGGGCCTGTCCGACGTCGACTTCCTCACCAACGTGTCGATCCTCGAACTCGACACGGTGCCAACGCATCTCGTCATCGTCGGCGGCAGCTACATCGCGCTCGAGTTCGCGCAGATGTACCGCCGGTTCGGGGCCCGGGTGACCGTCGTCGAACGGGGCGCGCGGCTGGCGTCGCGCGAGGACGAGGACGTCTCGGCCACCATCGAAGAAATCCTGCGCGCCGAGGGCATCGACGTCATCGTCGGGGCGGACGATGTGCGAATAGCCAAGAACGGCAATGGGTTCGAGCTGACCCCTGGTGAGGGCGCCGCGCCCGTTCAGGGAAGTCACCTGCTGCTGGCGGTGGGCCGGCGACCCAATACCGACGACCTGGGCCTGGACGCGGCCGGGGTGCAGACCGATGCCCGCGGCTACATCGTGGTCGACGATCAGCTCCAGACCAGCGTCGAACACATCTGGGCGATGGGCGACTGCAACGGCAAGGGCGCATTCACCCACACCTCCTACAACGATTTCGAGATCGTCGCCGCCAACCTGCTGGACGAGGACCCGCGCCGGGTGAGTGACCGCATCACCACCTACGCGCTCTACATCGATCCGCCGTTGGGGCGCGCCGGCATGACCGTCGATCAGGTCCGCTCGTCGGGACGCCAGGCGCTGGTCGGCAAGCGGCCGATGACCCGGGTCGGCCGGGCGGTGGAAAAGGGTGAGACACAAGGCTTCATGAAAGTCGTGGTGGACGCCGACACCCAGGAGATCCTGGGTGCCGCCATCCTCGGGGTCGGCGGTGACGAGGCCATCCACGCCATCCTGGACGTGATGTCGGCCAAGGCGCCCTACACCACGCTGTCGCGCACCATGCACATCCATCCCACCGTCAGCGAGCTGATTCCCACGATGCTGCAGGAGCTCTCGCCGCTGGACGGCCAGGCTTAGGCGGCCGGTTCAGTGGGATGTGAATCATTCTGCACGACAAGGGTTTCCGGCCAGCCCGGGTAGGGCGGCGGGGTGCCGCCGAAGAGCGGGCAGTGCTGTTGGTGGGGACACCAGTCGCACAGCCGCGACTGGGTGGGCCGGAAATCGCCGGAGTGCCCGGCGGACTGGATCGCCCGCCAGATCGCCATCAACGTCTTCTCGAAGCGCAGCAGCTCATCGTGATCCGGCGTGTAGTCCAGCACCTGTCCGTCAGCTAGATAGATCAGCCGCAACCGGGTGGGCTGCACACCGCGCGAACGCAACAGCGCCACCGCGTAGAACTTCATCTGGAACATGGCCTTGAACTCGGCCAGGGCCCGGGCGGCCGGTGGCGCCTTGCCGGTCTTGTAGTCGACCACCCGCAGTTCGCCGGTGGCGGCGACGTCGATCCGGTCGATGAAGCCACGCAGCAGGGTGCCGTCGGCGAGTTCCACCTCGACGCGCTGCTCGCAGCATTCCGGGTTGAAGCGAGTGGGATCCTCGAGCCGGTAGTAACCGGCGAGCAGCGCCTGCGCCTCGGCCAGTAACTGGGCGCGCTGCCCGGGATCCACGTCGGCGGCCAGCTCGGGCGTCGCCCCGATGACCTGGTCCCAGGCGGGCTCCACCAACGCCATGGCGGTGTCGGGGCCACGCTGTTCGGCGGGCAGGCCGTACAGCTGCTGCAGGGCGGCATGGACCAGCGAGCCGCGCAACTGCGCCGGCGACGGGGCCTCGGGCAGCCGGTCGATGGCCCGGAACCGGTACAGCAGTGGGCACTGCTTGAAGTCCGCGGCCCGCGACGGCGACAGGGCCGGGCGGTACACCTGGCCCGCCGGGCGCATCTCCGGCTGGGGCGCCTCAGACAGGGGCGCCTCGGGCTGGACGATCATGTCGGCAGCCTAGGACCGGGCGCCGACAACCCCCAAGCACCTGCGGCGGCGAGTCGGCTGGCACGCTAGACCGCGTGTCCGTATCCGGCCCGTTCACCGAGGGCGAGCGTGTCCAGCTCACCGATGCCAAGGGTCGGCACTACACCGTGGTGCTCACCGCGGGCGCCGAGTTCCACACCCATCGCGGGGCGATTCCGCACGACGCGCTGATCGGGCTCGAGCAGGGCAGCGTGATCAAGTCCAGCAACAACGCCGTGTACTTGGTGATGCGGCCCCTGCTGATCGACTACGTGATGTCGATGCCGCGCGGACCCCAGGTGATCTACCCGAAGGACGCCGCCCAGATCGTGCACGAGGGCGATATCTTCCCGGGCGCGCGGGTGCTGGAGGCCGGCGCCGGCTCCGGCGCGCTGACCTGCTCGCTGCTGCGCGCGGTCGGACCCGACGGCCGGGTGACCTCCTACGAGCTGCGCGCCGATCACGCCGAGCACGCCGAACGCAACGTGTCGGTGTTCCACGGCGGCCAGGCGCCCGACAACTGGCAGCTGATCATCGGCGACGTCTCCGACTCCGAGCTGCCGGACGGATCCTTCGACCGCGCCGTGCTCGACATGCTCGCGCCGTGGGAGGTGCTGGAGTCGGTCGCGCGGCTGCTGATTCCCGGCGGCGTGCTGATCATCTACGTGGCGACCGTCACCCAGCTGTCGCGCGCGGTCGAGGCCCTGCGGGAACAGCAGTGCTGGACCGAGCCGCGGTCGTGGGAGACGTTGCAGCGCGGCTGGAACGTCGTCGGTCTCGCGGTCCGGCCGCAGCACTCGATGCGTGGGCACACCGCCTTCCTGATCTTCACACGCCGGCTCGCGCCAGGCGTCGTCGCGCCCATGCCGTTGGGCCGCAAGCGTGAAGGCCGCGACGGCTAGCTAGCCGAGGTCCTCGCTGCGCACCAACGAGCGCCGCACCGACAGCAGCTCGAATTCGGGATGCGCGGCCACCAGCCGCTCGGCCGCGTCCAGGACGTCGACGGCATGACCGCGGTCCCCGGACACCGTGGCGACGCCGATGCCCGCTCGCCGGTACAAGTCATGCGAACCCACCTCGGCCGCCGACACGCTGAACTTGCGCTGCAACTCGGCGACCACGGGACGAATCACCGACCGCTTCTGTTTGAGGGACCGCACGTCGCCCAGCAGTACGTCGAACTCGAGCCAACCGATCCACATGCCGCGGGTCAACCCGGCGGGTTCTGCTCGGGGGGCGGCTCCGGGGCCGGTGCCGGCCCCCGAGGAGCTC
>NZ_LZKY01000005.1:0-1430 GCF_001673055.1 Mycobacterium sp. 1245801.1 | reverse complement strand
ACCCACACGCCAACCAGTTTCAGGTCGGGGCGGCGCCGGATGGCATCGATCGCGTTCGACCCGACTCCCCCCGTCGACCACACGACAACACGCATCAGCAGCTCTCCTCACTGGTCGTGCGCCCGCGCGGACGCGGCTGCGGCGCGCTCGAGATAGAGCCAGGCCACCTCCGGTGCGACGCCGCCACACAGCGGATGCAACGGCAACAGTCGCCCGCCGCGCATGTAATCGATCGCCTCCTCGGGGGTGAAAATGCGGTACGGGCCGCCGTCTTCGCGCAGCGCGTCGACGCTGTCGGCGCGGGTGATGCTGGCGACCGAATCGTCGTCGGGGCGATAGGACGCCGCCATGAGCGCGTCGTGCAACAGGTGCGGGCCCAAGTCATCCCAGGCCTGATCGACGTCGTCGGCAACGAAAACCGTTGTGGGAAACCCCGGCACGGGAAACTGGATGATTCCCGGTTCGTGCCCGTGGGCGCGGCATTGCTCTTCGTAGAACTCTTTCAAGCCGGGCGACTCGGTCTGGGAAATGAAGCCGAGTCCGAGGGCACCGGCGCGTCGTGCGGCGGCCTTGCTGCCGCCGGCGATGAGCACCATCGGTCCGTTGGCCGATCCACATGCCGGGGTGACGCGGACCGTGCGGCCGCGATATTCGACCGGTTCACCGCGCACCAGCGGACCGAGCACGGCAAGGATTTCATCCGCTGCCCGGCCGCGGCCGGCCATGTCGATGCCGAAGTGGTCGTACTCCTGGATTCGGTGCCCGACCCCGAACGCATAGGACACCCGCCCCTTGCTGATCAGGTCCAACACGGCGATTTCCTCGGCGAGCCGGACGGGATCCCACAGCGGTATCGGCACCGCGGCCAGCAGGATGGCCAAGGTTTTTGTTCGGGCCGCGACCGCCGACGCCAGCAGCAACGGCACGGGAAGATGACCGTCGTCGGTGCCGTGGTGCTCGGAGAGCACCGCCAACACGGCGCCGCGCGTCTCCGACCATGCGCACATGTCGATGGCCGCGGCGTACAGATCGGCGGCCGGTGCGCCCCAACGCGGGGCGCGCATGTCGAACCGAAGCGTGAACATCAGCAGGCGTCGCCCATGTGACGACATGCCAAACGCTCGTCGGGCCTCACCGATGCAGACTAACCTAAAATTTGTTCATTAAGATAGTGCCCGCTTTCTTAAACCCTTGACCGCGTCGATTCGCGGTTGTAGTTTCCAAGTCGAATGCTCGGTGACACCGGCCACCCGCCGTTGACGTAAGGGCAACGGCCGCCCCGGCTTTCGCGTTCGCGCGGCGCGCACGCACCTGAGGAGGAACAAGATGACGGCTCATCGCGTGGTGGTGTGGGCGACAGGAGGCATCGGCTCGATCGCCATCCGCGCCATTTCGCGGCGCCCCAATCTGGACTTGGTCGGCGTGTGGGT
>NZ_LZKY01000004.1:0-30508 GCF_001673055.1 Mycobacterium sp. 1245801.1 | reverse complement strand
AAGAGCAGGTGCGCGGCCATCCCCTCGCCGCCGGTGGCGGTGTTGACGACGACGCCCGCCAATCCTGCGCCGATCGCCGCGGAGGTCAGCTGGACGGTGTTGATGGCCGCGGAAGCCGCGCCGCCTTCGGCCGGGTCGGCGACCGACGCCATCGCGCGGGCCGACAGGTGCGGCCAGGCCATCCCGATCCCGATGCCGGCGACCAGCAGCGCGACCGCCCACAGCGCGGCGGTGCCGGCCGACCCGTCGCCGCGCCGGGCCACCGCCCCCAATGCCAGGCCGGACGCGGCCACCAGCGGCGCCACCATGACCACCCACCCGATGGTCCGTGGGTTCTCCAGCGATGCGCTGACGATCTCGCTGACCGTCCAGCCGAGGGCGAGCGCCGCCCCCAGGAACCCGGCCGCGATCGGCGTCAGATGGGCCAGCCGCTGCCCGAACAGCGGCACGTAGGTGTTCACCATCGCCGCGCCCATCAGCACGCCCATGGTCAGGTAGATCCACTTCAGCGGCCCGGGCGAGAACACGCTGGGCGGCAGGATGGCCGCGTGCATGCGCCAGTCGACGATTACGAACACGCCCACCAGCACGATGCCGGCCGCAAGCAGCCCGAACGTCGCGACGGTGTTGTGCGGAATCTGCGCGACGCTGACGGCCAGCGCGGCCACGCCGATGATCAGCAGCGACCAGACCGGCACCTTCATCCTCGGGATGCCGGTCGTCGGGCTGACCCGGGCCAGCGCGACCGGCACCAACAGGGCCATCAGCACGGTCAGGACGGCCATCGCGACGAACGCCCAGCGCCAGATGCCGAACTGCGCGAACAGGCCGCCCGTCGTGGGCCCGACCACGGTCGCCACGCCCCACATCGCCGACACCAGCGCCGAGCCCCGCGTCCACAACCAGCGGGGCAGGGCGGAGTTGATGACCGCGTAACCCAGCCCGGCCAGCAAGCCGCCGGCCACCCCCTGCATGGCCCGGCCAGCAATCAAAACATGCATCGTCGGGGCGGCGGCGCAGACCAGGCTGGCGACGCCGAACACGACGAGGCCCAGCATGTATGACGAACGCGCGCCGATGCGCAGCAGCATCGGATTGACCATCGTCGCCGCGACCACCGACCCGACGAGATACAGGGTCGTCACCCACGCGTAGAGCCGGCTGCCGCCGATTTCCGCGATGGTGTTGGGCAACAAGCTGGTGGTCAGGAACTCGTTGGTGGCGTAGAGCGCTACCCCGCCGGCCAGCAGGATGGACGTCCTCAGATACCTCGGGCCCAGCAGCTCACGCCAGCCGCCGGTGATAGTCGCCGCGTCGGTCACTCCTCCACCGTATGGGGTGCCGCGGCGACAACAGCCGCAGATCGGTTGCCAGCAAACTCATTTCAGGCCGGCGGCGTCCATCCCCCGCAGTTCCTTTTTCAGGTCGGCGATCTCGTCGCGGAACCGGGCCGCCAGCTCGAATTGCAGGTCGCGCGCGGCGGCCATCATCTGCGCGGTCAGGTCCTTGATCAGGTCGGCCAGTTCGGCGCGCGGCATGCTGGCCGTGTCGCGGCCCTCGAACACCCCGGCGCTGACGGCGCGACCGGGCTCGCCCTGCGCCCGCCGGCCACGGGACGCGTTGCGGCCCGACCCGCCGATCTCCACGGTCTCGCTGTCGTCGGCCTCGCGGTAGACCTGGTCGAGGATGTCGGCGATCTTCTTGCGCAGCGGCTGCGGGTCGATGCCGTGCTCCTCGTTGTACGCGACCTGCTTGGCCCGACGCCGTTCGGTCTCGTCGATGGCCTCTTTCATCGAGTCGGTGATGGTGTCGGCGTACATGTGCACCTCACCGGAGACGTTGCGGGCGGCGCGGCCGATGGTTTGAATCAGGCTGCGCGATGACCGCAGGAAGCCCTCCTTGTCGGCGTCCAGGATCGCCACGAGCGACACCTCGGGCAGGTCCAGCCCCTCGCGCAGCAGGTTGATGCCGACCAGCACGTCGTATTCGCCCAGCCGCAGCTGACGCAGCAGCTCGACCCGGCGCAACGTGTCGACCTCGGAGTGCAGGTAGCGCACCCGGATGCCCATCTCCAGCAGGTAGTCGGTGAGGTCCTCGGCCATCTTCTTGGTCAGCGTGGTCACCAGCACCCGCTCGTCGGCCTCGGTGCGCTTGCGGATTTCGCCGATCAGGTCGTCGATCTGGCCCTTGGTCGGCTTGACGACGACCTTCGGGTCGACCAGGCCGGTGGGCCGGATCACCTGCTCGACGAACTCGCCACCGGACTGGCTGAGCTCGTAGGGACCCGGGGTGGCCGACAGGTACACCGTCTGCCCGATCCGGTCGGCGAACTCCTCCCAGGTCAGCGGGCGGTTGTCGCACGCCGACGGCAGCCGGAAGCCGTATTCGACCAGGTTGCGTTTGCGCGACATGTCGCCCTCGTACATCCCGCCGATCTGCGGGACGGTGACGTGCGATTCGTCGATGACCAGCAGGAAGTCTTCCGGGAAGTAGTCCAGCAGCGTGGCCGGCGGTGAGCCCGGGCCCCGGCCATCGATGTGCCTTGAGTAGTTTTCGATGCCCGAGCAGAAGCCGACCTGGCGCATCATCTCGATGTCATAGTTGGTGCGCATCCGCAACCGCTGCGCCTCGAGCAGCTTGCCCTGGCCCTCCAGCTCGGCCAGCCGCTCGGCCAGCTCGGCTTCGATCGTCGAGATCGCCATCGCCATCCGCTCCGGGCCGGCGACGTAGTGGGTGGCCGGGAAGATCCGCAGCGAGTCGACCTGGCGGATGACGTCACCCGTCAGGGGGTGCAGGTAGTACAGCGCCTCGATCTCGTCGCCGAAGAATTCGATGCGCACCGCCAGCTCTTCATAGGACGGGATGATCTCCACCGTGTCGCCGCGCACCCGGAACGAGCCGCGGGTGAACGACAGGTCGTTGCGGGTGTACTGGACGTCGACCAGCAACCGCAGCAGACCGTCCCGGGGCACCTCGTTGCCGACCCGCAGCTCGACCGAGCGGTCCAGATACGACTGCGGGGTGCCCAGGCCGTAGATGCAGGACACCGACGCCACCACGACCACGTCGCGGCGCGACAGCAGCGACGACGTCGCGGAGTGCCGCAGCCGTTCCACGTCGTCGTTGATCGAGCTGTCCTTCTCGATGTAGGTGTCGGTCTGCGCGATGTACGCCTCGGGCTGGTAGTAGTCGTAGTACGAGACGAAGTATTCAACAGCGTTGTGCGGCAACATCTCTCGCAGCTCGTTAGCCAGCTGCGCGGCCAGCGTCTTGTTGGGCGCCATCACCAGGGTGGGCCGCTGCAGCCGCTCGATGAGCCAGGCGGTGGTCGCCGACTTGCCGGTGCCGGTGGCGCCGAGCAGCACGACGTCGCGCTCCCCCGCCCTGATCCGGCGTTCCAGCTCCTCGATAGCGGCCGGCTGATCCCCGGCGGGTTGGTGCGGGCTGACGACCTCGAAGCGGCCGCCGACGCGCACCAACCCCTCCACGGCCTCTTCGGCCGGGCGGTACTCCGAATGCGCTACTACGGGATGTTCCGTGGCGAATGCCATGCCACCAGGGTAGAACCGATCACCGACAAGTGCCGTGGCGGTGGTTTTACCAGGTCGGCGGGGCACCTTCGCCACATCCGTCACGTCCATACCTGTCCGGAAGGACAACGCTTACCCCAAACGTGCCAGCGCATGCGCTAGCGAGTTTGAAACTCACGTCGTGGTACCTGGAGACCGACCCGCCCCGCGAGACCGACTACCCCGCCGGACGCGTCCAGGTCCGGGTGACCGGATCGCATTGCAGCAGATAACCGTCGCTGGACGTGCTCATGGCGAACACCGAGGTGTTCGGCCGGTCGCAGGAGCTGCCCGCGGCGTGCACGCCCATCGTGATCGGCGCCTTGGCCCAGCTGCTGCCCTCGCAGACGATCTGCTCGTTGTTGGTCGGGTCGTAGGCCACCTTGCCGACGTCGCTGCACAACCCGCCGAGCACCGGCGGCGCCGGGGCCGACGCGGAGGTCGAGGTGTTGATGACCTGGGTGGGATCGCCCAGCGCCACCTTCGCGGGCGCATCGCCCGCCCGGGTGGCCACCACCGGCACCCGCACCACCGCTCCCTGGGCCCCGCATTCGTTGCTGAGCACGGTCTCGGTCTCCGTGCCGCGCAGCGTGCCGTCCGCCTGCGGCGCCAGCGACCAGGCGACGGTTTCCTGCTGGGTGGCCCGCACCTGACCGTTGGGCTGGGTGCAGCCCACCCGCTGCTGCACGGGCGCACCCTGCCAGTAGCCGCCCACGAAGCGCAGGGTGTCGGTCTGTCCGCCATCGGTGGTGTCGGCCACCTGGTGAGTGGCGTCGTCCAGCTGGGTGCCGGTGGCCGCACATCCGTTGGTGGTGCACACCGACAGGAAGGCCCACCAGTTGGTGGCGGCGCCGTCGTGCCGGATCGAGATGCCGTTGGTGGTGCGCTTGGCCTGGTCGTAGGCCAGCCGATAGGTCCCGCTGAGCACGGGTCCGCCCGCGGTGGGCGCGGCACTCGCGGCCGGCACCGACGGCTTGGAGGCGAGCGCCGGGTTGCTCGGCGGCGGGCCGGGCTGGAAGGAGTAGAGGATCGACCAGGTCGCCGCGACGGCGATCAGTACCGCACACACCAGCGCGGCCGCCCATCGGGTTTTCGACGAAAAACGGTGGCCCAGAACGGCAATGACGCCGGCGGGACCGCGCCGGCGATGCTCCGTCGCCACCACGGCGCGGGGCGCGACGCCACGGCCGAACTCGGAGGCGGCCCCGGACGACTCGCTGACGGCGGTGGCCAACGCGCGGCACCGGTCGAACCTGTCCTCGGGGCGCTTGGCGAGGGCCCGGGCGAACACCTCGTCGAGCTCGGCGAGGTCGGGGCGAAAATCGCTGAGCCGCGGCGGTTCCTGATGCAGGTGCTGGCTGATCACCGCGATCGGGTTGGAATGCTGAAACGGCGGCGCCCCGGTGAGCAGGTGGAAAGCCGTTGCGGCCAAAGCGTATTGATCGGCCCGGCCGTCGATGGGTGAACCCGTCAACTGCTCGGGCGCGGCGTACGCCACGGTTCCGACGGCGACGTTGGTCTCGGTGATCCCGCTGATGTCACCCAGGTGGCGCGCGACCCCGAAGTCCGCCAACAGGATTCGGCGCTCTCCCGCCTCGGGATGGGTGAGCAGGATGTTGGCCGGCTTGACGTCGCGGTGCAGCAGTCCACGGTCGTGGGCGTAGTCCAGCGCGCCCGCCACCGCGTGCACGATGGCGCACACCTCGTGGATGGGCATCCCCTCGGCGTAGTTCTCCTTGACCAGCCGGGAGGCGTCGGTGCCCTCGACGTAGTCCATCGAAATCCACAGGTGCCCGTTGAATTCGCCCCGGTCGTGCACACCCACGATGTGCGGGTGCCACAGCGTCGCGGCGAGATCGGCCTCGCGATTGAATCTTTCGCGAAACTCGGGGTCGGCGGTCACCGCCTCGGCGAGGACCTTGATCACGTCGCGGCGGGGCAGCCGGGGATGCAACGCCAGGTAGACCTCGGCCATCCCGCCCGCACCGAGCTGCCGCAAAATCGTGTAGCCGGCGAACGATGCGCCGTTGCCCACCGCCAGGCGCTGCCCGCTGGACTCGTTGAGTTGTTGGGCGGCCACGGGTTCCGCGTTCGGGGCCGAATCGACCGGTGGTATCCGGCGGAACAGCTGCCCGATCGGCATGGCGGGCAACGAGTGAAACCCCGCGCGCAACGCCGCACGGGCTTGTCGCGGGTTGCTCAACAGCCGCCGTCCGGCGCCGATGCGCCGAGTAGTTCCCTTGTGCTCGTTCATCAATGCCCTGCCCCCTCGTTTTCCGGCACCGCCCCCTGGTGTCGCCGCGCTGTGCTGCGGATCGCAGCACCCTGGGCGTGCGCATCGCGATTGGGCCCTCTGCGTCTCGTCGCGTGCCGGCACCACAGTGTGCTCGACGCGCGCGGACGCAACCCTTATTGCACCCCTCCCGTTCGAATAATGCCGCACGCCAGTAGGCGATTCGTCTCAGCAGGCTATGAAAGGGCTATGAGTGGCCGAATCGAGACAAAGGGAAGTCACAGCTGGCTCCAATAGAGCGCACTGCCAACGCTGGCCGATACTTGAGTGGTGACTCGACCCGCCCCGCCCATTCTGACAATTCGGCATGACGGGTCCCAACGATCCTTCGCGGCGGGCCACGAGGTGGTCGTCGGGCGCGACGTGCAGGCCGATGTGCGCATCGCCGATCCGCGGATTTCGCGCGCGCATCTGATCGTGCGGTTCGACCAAGGCCGGTGGCTGGCAATCGACAACGGCTCGCTGAACGGCACCTACCTCAACGGCTACCGGATGCCGGTGGTCGATATCCACGACGGGCAGAGCATTCACATCGGCAACCCCCAGGGGCCGCGCCTGACCTTCGCGATCGGGCCCCAGCAGGGTCATGCCGGCCAGCCGCCGCGGCCCAGGCCGAGTCACGACTCCGGGCCGCCAACGCTGGCATGGACTGCGCTTGCCGAGCAAACGAATCCGACGCATCCGCCGCGGCCCCCACAGGGCCGAACCGGCGGCCAGAACAGGGGTCCCGCTCGCGGCGGCCCGCAGGGCGCGCCGTCGCGCCCGGTGCCACCCCGGCAGCCGGCGAGGCCGCCGAACGCGCCCCCGCGACAGCCGACGGTGCCGCCTCGCCAGGCGCCACCGCCCCGCGTGCCGCCGGCGCCGGCGCCGCGCGGCGTACCGCCCGAGGAGCGGACCGTCATCGACCCGGGCTCACCGGCAAGGCTGCAGGTCAGCCCGCCCGCCGCGGGCGAAACCGAGGCGCCACCACAGCCATCCGCAACGCCCGCAGCGGAATTCACCGTGATCGACGCCAAGACGGCCGACGTGTCGAACCTGGCGACGCGTTTTGTGAAATTGCTCTCGCCGCGCGCGTCCTCGGCGGCGGGCACCGCCGGCGCCATGACGATCGGCCGCGCCCCCGAGAACGACATCGTCGTCTCCGACGTGTTGGCGTCGCGCCAGCATGCCACCCTGGTTCCCACCCAGCTGGGCACGGAGATCCGCGACAACAGCGTCAACGGGACGTTCGTCAACGGCACCAGGGTCGGGTCGGCCATCCTGTCGCAGGACGACATCGTCACCATCGGCAACGTCGACCTGGTGTTCCGCGACGGCACCCTGACCGAACGCGGCGGCGCCGCCACCCGCACCGGCGGCCTCGAGGTGCGCGACGTCTCCTACGTCGTCGACAACGGCAAGCAGTTGCTCGACGACATCTCGCTGACCGCGCGCCCCGGGACGCTGACCGCCGTGATCGGCGGTTCGGGCGCCGGCAAGAGCACACTAGCCCGGCTCATCGCCGGTTACACCACCCCGACGTCGGGCTCAGTCACGTTCGAGGGACACAACATTCACGCCGAGTACGCATCGCTGCGCAGCAGGATCGGCATCGTTCCCCAAGACGACGTGGTGCATCGCCAGCTGACCATCAACCAGGCGCTGGGCT
The DNA here is from genome assembly GCF_001673055.1 of Mycobacterium sp. 1245801.1. Lineage (NCBI taxonomy): Bacteria > Bacillati > Actinomycetota > Actinomycetes > Mycobacteriales > Mycobacteriaceae > Mycobacterium > Mycobacterium sp. 1245801.1. The sequence continues at coordinate 22,998 of NZ_LZKY01000004.1, read as the reverse complement.
ACGCCGCCGAGCTGCGGCTGCCGCCCGACACCGGCAAGAGAGACCGCGCGAACGTCGTCGCCCAGGTGCTCGAGGAACTCGACCTGACCAAGCACGCCGACACCCGCGTCGAAAAGCTGTCCGGCGGGCAGCGCAAGCGCGCCTCGGTGGCGCTCGAACTGCTGACCGGCCCGTCGCTGCTGATCCTCGACGAGCCGACCTCGGGGCTGGACCCCGCGCTGGACCTGCAGGTCATGACGATGCTGCGCCAGTTGGCCGATGCCGGCCGGGTGGTGCTGGTGGTGACACACTCGCTGTCCTACCTCGACGTCTGCGACCAGGTGCTGCTGATGGCTCCGGGCGGCAAGACCGCCTACTGCGGCGCGCCCGACCAGATCGGTGGGGCGATGGGCACCACCAACTGGGCGAAGATCTTCACCCAGGTCGGCGCCGACCCCGACGAGGCCAACCGCCGCTTCCTGGAACAGAACGAGGCCCAGAAGCGGCCGCAGCGGTACCTGCCCGACAAGACCGACGAGCCGAGCAGCCTCGGGGAACCGGTTCACACCAGCGTGCGCCGCCAGATCTCGACGATCGCCCGGCGGCAGGTGCGCCTGGTGATCGCCGACCGCGCCTACTTCGTGTTCCTGGCGCTGCTGCCGTTCGTTTTGGGCTCGCTGTCGCTGACCGTGCCGGGCAGCAACGGATTTCACGCACCCGCGCCGAACGCGGGGACACCGGACGAAGCCGCGCAGATACTGGCCCTGCTGATGCCGGCCGCGGCATTCATGGGCACCGCCTTGACAATTCGCGACCTGGTCGGCGAGCGCGCCATCTTCCAGCGTGAGCAGGCGGTGGGCTTGTCGACCACCGCCTACCTGCTGGCCAAGAGCGCGGTGTTCTGCGGGTTCGCGGTATTGCAGTCGGCGATCGTCACGGCGATCGTGGTGGTCGGCAAGAGCGCCCCGACGCGCGGCGCGGTGCTGTTCGGCCACTCGACCGTCGGGGCCACCGTCGAACTGTTCGCCACCGTCGCGGCGACGTGCGTCGCCTCGGCCATTCTGGGCCTGGCGATTTCGTCGCTGGTGCGCTCCAGCGAGCAGATCATGCCGCTGTTCGTGGTGGCCGTGATGGCGCAGCTGGTGCTGTGCGGCGGGATGGTGCCGGTGACCGGCCGCCTCGGGTTGAACCAGCTGTCGTGGGCGATGCCGGCGCGCTGGGGCTACGCCGCGGCATCGTCGACGGTGGACCTGCGTCACCTGGTGCCCGACACCCTGCTGTCGCAGGATCGGTTCTGGCAGCACACGCCGAAGATCTGGCTGCTCGACATGGGCATGCTGGCCGCGCTGTCGATCTTCTACGCCGGGTTCGTGCGATGGAAGATCCGGTTGCGCCGGTAACGAGGCGGCCCGGCGGCGGTAGGGTGACACCATTCACCCGCCGAAGCACGAGACATTCGACCTGGTGGCCCGCACGAACACCGATCCCAAGGGCATCGTGCGGACCGTCGACGAATATGCCGTGCACCCGTGGGGCCTCTACATCGCCCGGCCCACCCCCGGTCGCGCGCAGTTCCATTACCTCGAGTCGTGGCTGCTGCCGTCGTTGGGGTTGCGCGCCACGGTGTTTCACTTCAACCCCGGGCATGAACGCGATTTCGACGTCTACCTGGATGTGGGCGAATACCAGCCCGGCCCCACCGCGTGGCATTCCGAAGATCACTACCTGGACATCGAGGTCCGCACCGGGATCGGGGCGCAACTCACCGATGTCGACGAGCTGCTCGACGCCGTCCGCCACGGCCTGCTCACCCCCGAGGTCGCCGCGCAGGCGGTGCAGCGGGCGGTGACCGCCGTCGACGGGCTGGCCCGCAACGGCTATGACCTGTCGCGCTGGCTGGCGCACCACGGCATGCGGTTGACCTGGCGCGGGCGCGCCGCGTCGCCGGACCACGTGTCATGACGGACTTCGCCGGTCTGTCTCGCGCGGTGCGCGCGGCGCTGCGCGAGGAACCCGTGCCGGACTGGCGGCCGCCGACGCTGGCCACGCTCACCGAGGATCGGTTCTCCGATCCGCACTGGATCTTCGAGCGCAAGTTCGACGGCATGCGTTGCCTGGCGTTTCGCGACGGCGACCGGTTGCGGCTGTTGTCGCGGAATCGTCAGACGCTCAACGGAACCTACCCCGAGTTGGTGGATGCGCTCGCCGGCCAGCGCACCACTCGCTTCGTCGTGGACGGCGAGGTGGTGGCGTTCGAGGGCCGCCGGACCAGCTTCGCCCGGCTGCAGGGCCGGCTGGGCATCACCGACCCCGAGTTGGCCCGCGCATCCCCGGTGCGCGTCTTCTACTACGTTTTCGACCTGCTGCATCTCGACGGCCAATCCACCGTCGAGGTGCCGCTGCTCTGGCGTAAAAGGTTTCTGCGCAAGGCAATCGACTTCGCCGACCCGCTGCGCTACGCCCCGCACCGGGTCGAAGACGGCATCGCCGCCTACCGGGCGGCGTGCGGGCGCGGCGACGAAGGGGTGATCGCCAAGCTGGCCGACTCCCCCTACGACGGCGGTCGCTCACGCGCCTGGCTGAAGTTCAAATGCGTGCGCGACCAGGAATTCGTGGTCGGCGGCTACACCGGCCCGAAGGGCAGCCGGGTGGAGTTAGGCGCGTTGCTGCTCGGGTATTACCACGGCGATGAGTTGCGCTATGCCGGCAAGGTGGGCACCGGTTTCGACGACGCCACGCTGCACCGCTTGCACGACCGGTTGTCGACGCTCGCGCAAGACCAATCGCCCTTCGCCCGGGGGTCGGTGCGCGAGGCCGGCGCGCATTGGGTTCGCCCCGAGATGGTGGTCGAGATCGGATTCACCGAGTGGACCCGCGACGGAAAGCTCCGCCACCCGCGCTATCTCGGCATGCGCACCGATAAGGACCCGACCGAGGTGGTCAGGGAGACACGCTGATGCGGTGGCCGCATGCCTGAACTGCCTGACGTGGAAGGGTTTCGGCGGCAACTGGCCGCCGCACTGCCGGGACGGCGGATCCGGCACGTGCAGGTGCACGATCCCGGGGTGCTGCGCAACGTGACCGCGAAGGCGCTGGCCGGCCGGTTGACCGGGCACCGCTTCGCCGATCCGCGCCGGCACGGCAAGTGGCTCGTGCTGCCCACCGATGGGTCGACGCTGCTGATTCACAGCGGGATGACCGGCCGCCCGTACTACGCCGCCGACGGCGCCGCCCATGACCCCTACGAGCGATTGACCGTCGCGCTGGACGAGGGCGAACTGCGCTACGCCGACCTGCGCAAATTGCGCGGGGTGTGGCTGGCCGACGATCCGGACGACATCGCGCATGTCACCGGCCCACAGGGCCCCGATGCGCTGGGCCTGCGCCTGCGGGAGTTCCGCGACGCGCTGGCCGCGCGATCGGCCAGGTCGCGACAGCTCAAGCCCACGCTGATGGACCAGTCGGTGATCGCCGGGCTCGGCAACCTGTTGGCCGACGAGATCTGTTGGCGGGCCAGACTTCGGCCCACCCTGCCGATCAGGGAGCTGGACGACGACGACGTGCAGGGCCTGCATGGCGCGATGACTCGGGTGCTGCGGACCGCGGTGCGCCATGGCCGGGTGCCGGGCCTGCCGCGCTGGCTGACCGGGGTGCGTGACGAACCGGACCCGCACTGCCCACGCTGCGGCACCCGGCTGGAACGGGACCGGGTGGGCGGCCGCACGACGCTGTGGTGTCCGCGCTGCCAGCCGTAGGGCAATCGATGTGGCCCCCCGATCAGGCTGGTTGTAATGTCAGCCGCTATGAGCTGCCAGGCCCGCGGGCTGCTGCCGATCGCCGCCGTGACCGCCCTCGCCGTTGTGAATCCGGCAGTCGCACGGGCGGATCTGCACAACATCACCTACCGGGCCAGGATCGACGGCGTCACGACCGGGAGCCAGGCCACCTTCGTGATCAACGGCGGTCAGACGAACACGGCCGGGCTTAGCTCGGTGCCCGGCAACGCATTCGAGGCCGACACGGTGTTGCCCGACCCGCAGCAGGCCGGCATGCGCATCGTGGTGCGCTTCCCGTATGCGGCGAACGTGCACTGCGAAATCGACGTGGACGACAACGTGTTCGTCCAGTCCGACCAGATGGTCAGACCGGTCGCGGGCAACGCCGATCCCATGAACGGGGCGCTGCAGTGCGGCGCACCCTTGCCCTAGATTCGCCTCAGGGCTTCCAGCCCGTCGAGTCGGCCCACTCCCAGGCCCGCCGGTAGGCGTCGAGGAACCACGGCTCTTTTGCGGCGACATAGCGCAGGATGTCTCCGTCAGCAGTGCTGTCGGCTCCGCGTTTTACGGTCAGATACTCGGCGCGCACAGCGGGATTGGCTTTGAGCCAGTCCCGGAACAGCAAGGCGAATTGCTGATTGGGCCGGCCGTCGACCCGGATGTGCACATTGGTCGGCCGCCCGGGATCGGCCGAAGCATGAACTTTCTTGTGCCACAACGCCTCGTGGTCGCTGTGGTCGTATCGCGCTACGGTGCTGCGCGCGTCGGGTTTGGGGAAATCTTGAGTGATGTGCTTGGGGCGCGGATAACCGGCGGCAAGTAACGGCTCGGCGAGTTCGTCGGCTTCGGCAAGGGATTCGACGGTGATCTGAATGTCGATGACATCCTTGGCCGGAAAGTCGGGCACGGCCGTCGACCCGATGTGATCGACGCGCAACGCCTGGTGACCGCAGGCCGTCTTGAGGCGGTTGACGATCCGTTGCGCCTGGTCCGGCCAGGTCGGGTCCGGTGGCACCAACCGCGCTGGTGCGCGCGCGTACTGCCGTTGGCTCAGGTTGTGGGCGAACGGCACGATGCGGTGGTCCCACAACTGCTGGGCGCGCTGCACCAAGTCTTCCGGGCTGCCCGAGTTGTCCAGCCAGATGTCGGCGACCGCGCGGCGCTGCTCGTCGCTGGCCTGCGCGGCGATCCTCGCCCGCGCATCCTCCTCGGCCATGCCGCGCTGATCGACCAGCCGCCGCAGCCGCACCTCGACATCGGCGTACACGATGACGACGAGCGGGAACAGCGGAGCCATCCCGGATTCCACCAGCAGCGGAATGTCCTCGACCACAACGGAATCCTCGGGCACCGACGCGATGATCTCCGAACGGCGATTGCCCACCAGGGGGTGGACAATCCCGTTCAGCGTCTTGCGTGCCTCGTCATCACGAAAAGCCTTGGCGGCCAACGCCGGACGATCCAGTGATCCGTCCGCGAGCAGGATGTCGCTGCCGAACGCCTCGACCAGCGCGGCCAGGCCTTCGGTGCCGGGCTCGACCACCTCGCGCGCGATGACGTCGCCGTCGACGATGACGGCACCGCAGCGCGCGAACGTGGACGACAGCGCCGACTTGCCGGCGCCGATGCCACCGGTCAGCCCGATACGCAGCATGGCGTGGTCGCCGACGGCGTCACGCGTTGCCGGCGAGTTTCTCCCGCAGCGCCGCCAATTGGGCGTCGCTGGCCAGCGAACCGCCCGCCTTCTCCTCCCGCGCACCGTTGCCCGGCGACTGCTCGGCGTGCCCGGCGGCCTCGGCAGCGGCGAACTTCTCCATCTGCGCCGTGTGCATCTTGTGCCGCCGCTCGGCCTCGGCGTAGCGGGCCTCCCACTCGGCGCGCTGCTTCTCGAATCCCTCGAGCCATTCGTTGGTCTCGGAATCGAAGCCCTCGGGGAAGATGTAGTTGCCCTGCTCGTCGTAGCTGTCGGCCATGCCGTACTTCGCCGGGTCGAACTCTTCGGTGTAGTCCTCGTTGGCCTGCTTGAGCGACAACGAGATTCGGCGGCGCTCCAGGTCGATGTCGATGACCTTGACCATCGCGTCGTCGCCGACCGCGACCACCTGGTCGGGGACCTCCACGTGGCGCTCGGCCAGCTCGGAGATGTGCACCAGGCCCTCGATGCCCTCCTCGACGCGCACGAACGCACCGAACGGAACCAGCTTGGTGACCTTGCCGGGCACGATCTGGCCGATGGCGTGGGTGCGGGCGAAGTGGCGCCACGGGTCTTCCTGAGTCGCCTTCAGCGACAACGAAACCCGCTCGCGATCCATGTCGACGTCGAGCACCTCGACGGTGACCTCGTCGCCGACCTGGACGACCTCGGACGGGTGGTCGATGTGCTTCCAGCTCAACTCGGAGACGTGCACCAGGCCGTCCACCCCACCGAGGTCGACGAATGCGCCGAAGTTGACGATCGAGGAGACGACACCCTTGCGGATGGCGCCCTTCTGCAGCTGGTTGAGGAACTCGCTGCGCACCTCGGACTGGGTCTGCTCGAGCCACGCGCGGCGGCTCAGCACCACGTTGTTGCGGTTCTTGTCCAGCTCGATGATCTTGGCCTCGATCTCCTTGCCGATGTACGGCTGCAGATCGCGGACGCGACGCATCTCCACCAGTGAGGCGGGCAGGAAGCCACGCAGCCCGATGTCGAGGATCAGGCCACCCTTGACCACCTCGATGACGGTGCCCTTGACGGCCTCGTCCTTCTCCTTGAGCGCCTCGATGGTGCCCCAGGCGCGCTCGTACTGCGCGCGCTTCTTGGACAGGATCAGGCGACCTTCTTTGTCCTCCTTGGTGAGGACCAGGGCTTCGACCTCATCACCGACGGAAACGACCTCGTTGGGGTCGACATCGTGCTTGATGGAGAGTTCGCGGGCGGGGATGACCCCTTCGGTCTTGTAGCCGATATCGAGGAGCACCTCGTCCCGGTCCACTTTGACGATCGTGCCTTCGACGATGTCGCCATCGTTGAAGTACTTGATCGTTTTGTCTATTGCGGCGAGAAAATCCTCGCTCGAGCCAATGTCGTTGACGGCTACTTGCGGCGAGGTGACGGCGGGACTCGGCATATTGTTGGGTTGCTCCGGACAGGTTTGGTCGTAGGGACAATTCAGGATTTACCTGTCGAGGCTACTCGACTGGGCACATGCTGGCCAAACCCAGCGCGGTTGACGGCGGCCGAACGGATGTCGCGAACGTGACGCCACGGCGAATTGTCAGCCGATTCTCCGCCATCGCCTCGCATTCGGCGGCCGATCAAGCAGCGATTACACCCCTCGGAAGCTTCGTTCGCCGCGCTAGTGCGCCGCGGCGTCCCACGAACGGCCGTAACCCACCGACACCTCCAGCGGGACGTCGAGGGGGTAGGCGCCGCCCATCTTTTCGCGCGCCAGCGCTTCCAGCTGTTCCCGCTCGCCGGGCGCGACCTCGAAAAGCAGCTCGTCGTGCACCTGCAGCAGGATCCGGGAAGACAGCCCGGCGGCTTTGATCGCCTTGTCGACCTCGAGCATCGCCACCTTGATGATGTCGGCCGCGCTGCCCTGAATGGGCGCGTTGAGCGCGGCCCGCTCGGCGGCCTCGCGCACCTGGCGGTTGCTGCTGTCCAGTTCGGGCAGGTAGCGACGGCGGCCGAAGACCGTCGATGTGTAGCCGTCCTTGCGAGCCTGTTCGACGACGTCCATCAGGTAGTCGCGCACCCCGCCGAACCGGGCGAAGTACTGCTCCATCTGGTCTTTGGCTTCTTCGGTGGAGATCTTGAGCTGGGCGGACAGCCCGTAGGCGCTCAGGCCGTAGGCCAGGCCGTAGGACATCGCCTTGACGCGGCGGCGCAGCTCCGCGGTGACCTCCTCGATCGGGACGCCGAACGCCCGCGACGCGACGAAGGAGTGCAGGTCCTCCCCCGTGTTGAACGCCTCGATGAGGCCCTCGTCCTTGGACAGGTGGGCCATGATCCGCATCTCGATCTGGCTGTAGTCGGCCGTCATCAGCTCGCTGTAGCCCTCGCCGACGACGAACGCGTCGCGGATCCGCCGGCCCGCCTCGGTGCGGATCGGGATGTTCTGCAGATTCGGCTCCGTCGACGACAACCTGCCCGTCGCGGCGATGGTCTGGTTGAACGTGGTGTGGATGCGGCCGTCCGAGGCCACCGAGTTCAGCAACCCGTCGACGGTGACTTTGAGCCGGGTGGCATCGCGGTGGGCCAGCAGATGCTGCAGGAACGGATGGCCGGTCTTGTCGAACAGCGACTGCAACGCGTCCGCGTCGGTGGTGTATCCGGTCTTGGTGCGCTTGGTCTTCGGCATCTCCAGCTCGTCGAAGAGCACCGTCTGCAACTGCTTGGGCGAGCCCAGATTGATCTGTTTGCCGATCACCGCGTACGCCGCCTCGGCCGCATCCCTGATCTGGTGGGCGAAATCGCTTTGCAGCTCTTGCAGCAGGTCCAAATCGACTGCGATGCCGGCGTTTTCCATCCCGGCCAGCACGGCCTGCACCGGCAGCTCCATGCCGCTCAACAGCGAGGTGGAGTTGATTCGGGCCAGCTCTTCGTCGAGCGCCTCGGCCAGATCCAGCACCGCCACGGCGCGCAGGATCAGCGTCTGCACCGCCTGGTCGTCGACGCCCTCGTCATCGTCGAGCAGCGAAAGCTGTTGCTGTTCAGGGTTTTCGGCGCGCAGCTCGCGGCGCAGGTAGCGCAGCGAGAGGTCGTCGAGGGAGAAGCTGCGCTGGCCGGGGCGCACCAGGTAGGCGGCCAGCGCGGTGTCGGAGGTGACGCCGGCCAGCGTCCAGCCCCGCCCGGCCAGGTCGTGCATCGCCAGCTTGGCCTCGTGCAGCGCCTTGGGCGGACCGGGGTCGGCCAGCCAAGACGCCAGTGCCGCTTCGTCTTCGGGATCCAGTGTCGCGGTGTCGATGTAGCGGCCCTCGCCGTCGGCGGACACGATGGCCAGGGCGGTGGCGTCGGCGTCGTAGGCCAGATGAGTCCCCACGACGGCCAGGCCGAACCGCTTGCCCGAGCTGTGCTCGGCCAGCCACACGGCCAGCTCGCCCGGTTCCAGCGCGCCGCCGCGCACGTCGAAGCCCTCGTCGACCTCGGGCTCCACCGCGGCCAGGGTTTCGAACAACCGGTCCCGCAGCACCCGGAATTCCAGGTCGTCGAAGAGCCGGTGAATCTGGTCGCGATCCCACGGTTGCAGCCGCAGCGTGTCCGGGGTCTGGGCCAGCGGCACGTCTTTGACCAGATCGGTCAGCTCGCGGTTGCGGATCACGCTGGGCAGATGCGCGCGCAGCGCGTCGCCGACCTTGCCGCGCACCGAGTCGACGTTGTCGACCAGCGCCTGCAGCGACCCGTACTCGCCGATCCATTTGGAGGCGGTCTTCTCCCCGACGCCGGGTATGCCGGGCAGGTTGTCACTGGGGTCACCGCGCAGGGCGGCGAAGTCGGGGTACTGCTGCGGCGTCAGCCCGTACTTTTCGACGACGGCGTCCGGGGTGAAGCGGGTCAACTCGCTGACCCCCTTGCGCGGATACAGCACGGTCACGTTGTCGCTGACCAACTGCAGCGAGTCGCGGTCGCCGGTGACCACCAGCACCCGGTAGCCCTCGCGCTCGGCCTGGGTGGCCAGCGTCGCGATGAGGTCGTCGGCCTCGAACCCCTCCTCGGCCAGCACCGTGATGCCCAACGCCGCAAGGACTTCCTTGGTGATGTCGATCTGGCCGCGGAACTCGTCGGGCGTCGCGGACCGGTTGGCCTTGTACTCCGGGTAGCGCTCGGAGCGAAACGTCTGACGCGAGACGTCGAACGCGGCGGCGATGTGGGTCGGGGCCTCGTCGCGCAGCAGGTTGATCAGCATGGCGGTGAAGCCGTAGACCGCGTTGGTGGTCAGCCCGCCGCGGGTTTTGAAGTTCTCGGCGGGCAGCGCGTAGAACGCCCGAAACGCCAGCGAGTTGCCGTCCAGCAGCATGAGCGTCGGCGTGGTCTGTTCCTCGCTGGCCTTGGGGGTGGTTTTCGTGGCGGGCACGGTCTCACTCTAGGCACCCGGTGTGACGAGGCAGGCGTCCCGACCGCGCCCGCGGCAGAACTGCAACACGTTTCAGTTTTGCGTTGGGGCTGGGTAGTCTGGCCGGGTGCCAGAGGTCACCAGTCCAGAACCCGCGATCGACGGATGGTTCGCCACCGATGACGCCGGAAACCCGCATCTGATCGGCAGCAAGTGCCCCGAGTGCGGCACCTATGTCTTCCCGCCGCGGGAGAACAACTGCCCCAACCCGGCCTGCGCCAGCGACACCCTGGAGTCCGTCGCCCTGTCGACCCGGGGAACGCTGTGGAGCTACACCGAGAACCGGTACCCGCCGCCCGCGCCCTACCCGGCGGCCGACCCGTTCGAGCCGTTCGCCATCGCCGCGGTGGAGCTGGCCGACGAGGGCATCATTGTGCTGGGCAAGGTCGTCGAGGGCACGCTGGCGGCCGATCTGAAGGTCGGCATGCAGATGGAGCTGACCACCATGACCTTGTTCACCGACGCCGACGGCGTGGCGCGCACCGTGCACGGTTGGAGGATCGCGAAATGAGCCCGGAACCGCTTTACATCCTGGGCGCCGGCATGCACCCCTGGGGCAAATGGGGCCGCGACTTCACCGAATACGGCGTGGTCGCCGCTCGCGCCGCGCTGGCCGAGGCCGGGCTGGACTGGCGACAGATCCAGCTGGTCGCCGGCGCCGACACCATCCGCAACGGCTACCCCGGCTTCATCGCCGGGTCGACGTTCGCCCAGAAGCTGGGCTGGAACGGTGTGCCGGTCAGTTCCAGCTACGCCGCCTGCGCCAGCGGTTCGCAGGCCCTGCAGAGCGCCCGCGCCCACATTCTGGCCGGCTTCTGCGACGTCGCGCTGGTCATCGGCGCCGACACCACGCCCAAGGGCGCGTTCGCCCCCGTCGGCGGTGAGCGCAAGAACGACCCCGACTGGCAGCGTTTCCACCTGATCGGCGCGATGAACCCGGTGTACTTCGCGCTGCTCGCGCGCCGCCGGATGGACCTCTACGGCGCGACGTCCGAGGACTTCGCTGCGGTCAAGGTGAAGAACTCCCAGCACGGCCTGCAGAACCCGAATGCCCGCTACCGCAAGGAATCTTCGGTCGAGGACGTGCTGGCCAGCCCGGTGGTGTCCGACCCGCTGCGCCAGCTCGACATCTGCGCCACCTCCGACGGCGCCGCGGCGCTGATCGTGGCCAGCGCCGAGTTCGCCCGCAAGCACCTCGGCTCGCTCGAGGGCGTGCCGTCGGTGCGCGCGGTCAGCACGGTCACCCCGCAGTACCCGCAGCATCTTCCCGAATTGCCGGATATCGCAACGGATTCCACCGCCGCCGTGCCCGCACCCGGGCGGGTGTTCAAGGATCAGATCCTGGACGCGGCCTACGCCGAGGCGGGCATCGGCCCGGAGGACGTGAGCCTGGCCGAGGTCTACGACCTGTCCACCGCGCTGGAACTCGATTGGTACGAGCACCTGGGGCTGTGCGCCAAGGGCGAGGCGGAGCAGCTGCTGCGCAGCGGCGCGACCACGATCGGCGGCAGGGTCCCGGTCAACCCGTCGGGTGGGCTGGCGTGCTTCGGCGAGGCGATTCCCGCCCAGGCGATCGCTCAGGTCTGCGAGCTGACCTGGCAGCTGCGCGGTCAGGCCACCGGCCGGCAGGTGGAGAACGCGAAAGTGGGCGTCACCGCCAATCAGGGCCTGTTCGGCCACGGCTCGTCGGTGATCGTCGCCCGCTAACGGTTGCGGCCGTTTGCGGCCGTTTCGAGTGTGAAACAACGGCTTTCGGTGTGAACTGGGGGCGCCGACACGCCGAGGGCGGCCGCCGTGGCTTCACACCGAAAGCCGTGGGTTCACGCTCGACGGCCGGGGAAGCTACTCGTCAGAGCTGCCCAGGGTCTCCAGGACGACCTCGGCCACCCGCTTCATCGTGGTCCTGCGGTCCATGGCGGCGCGCTGAATCCACTTGAAGGCCTCGGGCTCGGTCATGCCCTGTTCGCTCTGGAGCAGCCCCTTGGCGCGCTCGACGAGCTTGCGGGTCTCCAGCCGGTCGGACAACGAGGCCACCTCGCGTTCGAGCTCGGCGATCTCACTGAAGCGGCTGACGGCCAGTTCGATGGCCGGGATGAGGTCGCTGATGGTGAACGGCTTGACCAGGTAGGCCATCGCGCCGGCGTCGCGCGCCCGCTCCACCAGGTCGCGCTGGCTGAAGGCGGTCAAGACGACGATCGGGGCGATCCGCTTGCTGGCGATCTCCGAGGCCGCGTCGATGCCGTCGCGGCGCGGCATCTTGACGTCCATGATCACCAGATCCGGCTGGTGGCGCTCGGCCAGCTCGACGGCTTCCTGCCCGTCGCCGGCCTCCCCGACAATCTCGTAACCCTCCTCTCGGAGCATCTCGGCGAGATCCATGCGGATGAGCGCTTCGTCTTCAGCGATCAGGACCCGGCGCGGCACAGCGGCGTCGGTGTCGGTCGTGGGGCCTGTCATGACGAATATTGTGTCGTGAACGCCTCAGACCAGCGACCTCGGGGGCGGTGAGACGGGTGAGCACTCCTGATCCTCTATGGTGGGAGGCTGCCTCTAAGGTAAGAGGCCGCACGCCCTCGTATCCCAACTGGCAGAGGAAACGGATTCAAAACCCGTCCAGTGTGAGTTCGAATCTCACCGAGGGCACACAAGCGTTCGGCACCTTCGAGCGGGACCGCTGACAGGCCTACAGCCTTTTCCGGTACCACAGTTGAAGTATTGCGGCATTCGTGCGTACAAGCGGTCTGCGAATTCGCCCAAAAACATTCCAATGGTATGTGCTCGGTCCCGCGTTTTAATAAACTGCACGCATTAATACGTAATTCGGCGCATTCCGGGAAAGCCACGCGAATACGCGCTCATTTGAATTCATTCGATCCGGGCTACCAGTGGAGCGTGTTCTGCGGACCCGTGGCGCGCGGCGTCGACACACATCGGCGCCTCCGGCCGTCACCCCGCTACCGGTGCCGGCGACCGACCAAGCCGCCGCGAGCGTGCGGTCGCATGATCGAGCAAGCGACCAAACGGCAAGTGCGCCAGATCAATCGCCGATTGAGCGGGTTACGCACATCTGGCCCGAGGCCGACACGTCCGCTCCCGGCGAGTAGTTACCGATGGAATCGGTGGCGACCCGCAGTAGCCAACTGGGCTCGCTGCACGCGGCGCTACAGCCCTGCATCAAAAACGCGGTGGAAACCAGGATTGAGGCAAGAACAAACCTCTTGAGACCCGCCATGCGGCACCCCTTAGTCGAGGCGATCACGTGTCCATAAGCCCTGTCAAACACGTGTTAAATAACCCGAACCAATGACTCCTAAACCCGATTACAACCCGATAACAAGAACTGTTATCAGACTCAGAAACTTACGGGGGCGAAAACCAGGATTTTCTTTCAAGACGGCCGCCGAGGGCGCTGCTCAGCGGTTAGGCTGGCACCCGTGGCGGCCAAGAAGTGTGGTGCCCCACCAAGATGCCCAGACGGCTCGTCGGGGCGCCCGGACTGCGTGGCCGCGGCGCGCGCTCAGTCGCGCGCCCGCAGTCAGCACTACGCCGACAGCGCCGCGCGTGAATTCCGCGTGCTCTCGATCGCGGCCTGGCTCGCCGTCGTGGTCTGCACCACTTTCGTGGTACTGCAGGTGGTCACCGGCGCCTGGATTTGGCAGATCGTCCTCGTCAACGTCGTCTCGGCGTTGATCTTCGCGAGCGTGCCGTGGCTGCACCGGTTCGGTGAACTGGTCGCACCGCTGACGTTCATCGGTACGGCCTACGTCACGGTCGCCGCCACCTGTTGGGACTCGGGCACGGCATCGGGCGGCCAATTCTTCTTGGTGGTGGGCGTCTGCCTGGTGGTGCTGGTGCTGGGGCTGGACCACATCGTGCTGGCCGCCATCGTGGCGGCCATCGCCGCCGCCCTGATCATCGCCCTGGAATTTCTCGTTCCCCGCGACACCGGCCTGGTGCCGGCCTGGGCGCAGTCGATGATGTTCGTCGTCACCATCATCTCCGCTTGCGTCATGGTGTTCATCACCGTGTGGTACGCGCTGCGCGATACCCAGCGCGCCGAGTCGGTGATGGAATCCGAATACCAGCGCTCGGAAGCGCTGCTGGCCAACATGTTGCCGGGCAGCATCGCCGAGCGTCTCAAGAGCGCCGACCGAAACGTCATCGCCGACAAGTACGACGAGGCCTCCGTGCTGTTCGCCGACATCGTCGGCTTCACCGAGCGCGCCAGCAGCACGGCGCCGGCGGACCTGGTGCAGTTCCTAGACCGGCTCTACGGCGCCTTCGACGAGTTGGTCGACAAACACGGCCTGGAGAAGATCAAGGTCAGCGGGGACTCCTACATGGTGGTCAGCGGCGTGCCGCGGGCGCGGCCGGATCATGCCTTTGCCCTCGCCGATTTCGCTCTCGACATGGCCAATGTTGCTGCGGCACTGCGTGATCCGCATGGCCAGGCCGTCCCGCTGCGGATGGGCATGGCCTGCGGACCCGTCGTGGCCGGCGTCGTGGGTTCGCGCCGGTTCTTCTACGACGTGTGGGGCGACGCCGTCAACGTCGCCTCGCGGATGGAATCCACCGATTCGGTGGGCCGCATCCAAGTGCCCCAGGCGATGTACGAGCGCCTGAAAAACGAGTTCGTGCTGCAAGAGCGCGGCCGCATCGAGATCAAGGGCAAGGGCGTTATGCGCACGTGGTATCTAATCGGGCGCAAGGCAGGCGAAGAACCCACCGACCTGCGTGCCGAGGATCCACGCACCGTTCACGTCTGACCAAAGTCCCTGTACCACGGCGCACGTTTGTGCCAGACTGCGGCCATGACTATCTCCCCTGGCTCTCCTGGAACCCACCCCGTTCCAAGCTTGCTGCCGCATCTGTGGAAATCCGCTCTGCTGTCGGGAATTCTGTCTCTTGTCCTCGGTGTCCTGGTGCTGGCGTGGCCGGGAATTTCCATCCTGGTCGCCGCCATCGCCTTCGGCGTTTATCTGCTGATTACCGGTGTCGCGCAGGTCGTCTTCGCCTTCTCGCTTCATGTCTCGGCGGGCAGCCGGATCCTGCTGTTCATCAGCGGCGCAGCGTCATTGATCTTGGCGTTGCTGGCATTCCGTCATTTCGGTCAGGGCTACGCAATCCTGCTGTTGGCCATCTGGATTGGCATCGGGTTCATCTTCCGCGGAGTCGCCACAACGGTTTCGGCCATCAGCGACCCGCACCTGCCGGGGCGGGGCTGGAACATCGTCGTCGGCGTGATCAGCCTGCTCGCCGGCATCGTCGTGCTGGCGTCCCCGTTCCAATCCATCGTCACCCTGGCGATCGTGGTCGGTGCGTGGTTCGTCGTCATCGGCGTCTTCGAGATCATTTCGTCGTTCGGAATCCGCAAGGCCTCCAAGACCCTCGCCAGCTGAGTAGGGCCGCCGGTGGCGGCGGCACCGACTCGTCTACTACACTCTGTCGTAGCCGTTTGGATCGGGCCTCCGCAGTTTCGGGAGATGACAGATGAATGTCGTCGATATTTCGCGGTGGCAGTTCGGTATCACTACCGTCTACCACTTCATCTTCGTGCCGCTCACCATCGGCCTGGCGCCGCTGATCGCCATCATGCAGACGGTCTGGGTGGCCACCGGTAACACCGCCTGGTACCGGCTGACCAAGTTCTTCGGCAAGCTGTTCCTGATCAACTTCGCCATCGGGGTGGCGACCGGGATCGTCCAGGAATTCCAGTTCGGCATGAACTGGTCGGAGTACTCGAAGTTCGTCGGCGACATCTTCGGCGCGCCACTGGCGATGGAGGGGTTGTTCGCCTTCTTCTTCGAGTCCACGTTCATCGGGTTGTGGATCTTCGGCTGGAGCCGGCTGCCGAAGCTGATCCACCTGGCCTGCATCTGGATCGTCGCGTTCGGCGTCAATGCGTCGGCGTTCTTCATCATCGCGGCGAACTCGTTCATGCAGCACCCGGTCGGCGCGCACTACAACCCCGCGACGCGCCGCGCCGAACTGGACGACATCTTCGCCCTGCTGTCCAACAACACTGCGCAGGCGGCGTTTTCGCACACCGTTACCGGCGCGCTGTTGGTCGCGGGCACGTTCGTCGCCGCGGTGAGCGCATGGTGGATGGTGCGCTCGCGCAGGCCCGGTTCCACCACGCCCGAGGCACAAGCCGACGCGCGCACCATGTTTCGCCCCGCGGCCATCCTCGGATGCGGGGTCGTGCTCATCGCCACGGTCGGCTTGTTCTTCACCGGTGACCGGCAGGGCAAGCTGATGTTCGTCCAGCAGCCGATGAAGATGGCGTCCGCGGAAGCGTTGTGCCACACGCAAACCGACCCCGACTTCTCGGTGCTGACGATCGGAACGCACAACAACTGCGGCAGCGTCGCCGAGGTGATCAAGGTGCACTACGTCCTGCCGTTCCTGGCCGAAGGCAAGTTCAGCGGCGTGACGCTGCGCGGCGTGGACGAGCTGCAGCAGGAGTATCAGCAGCGCTTCGGCCCCGACGACTACCGGCCCAACCTGTTCGTCACCTACTGGTCCTTCCGGGCGATGATCGGGTTTTTGGCCATCCCGGTGTTGTTCGCCCTGACCGTGCTGTGGGTCACCCGCGGCGGCCGGACACCCCGCAGCCGGTGGCTGTCGTGGTTCGCCCTGCTCACCATCCCCACGCCGTTTCTCGCCAACATCTCGGGGTGGGTGTTCACCGAGATGGGCCGCCAGCCATGGGTGGTGGCGCCCAATCCCACTGGCGATCAACTGGTTCGGATGACGGTCCGCGAGGGGGTGTCGAATCACGTGCCAGGCATGGTCATCACCTCGCTGGTGACCTTCACCCTCGTCTACGCGGTACTCGCGGTGCTCTGGTTCTTCCTGCTCAAGCGCTACGTCGTCGAAGGCCCGCTGGAGCACGACGCGGAACCCGCTCCCCCGCAAGCGCCCAGCGACGACGAGGTGGCACCCCTGTCCTTCGCGTACTGACCAGGCTTACCGACGCCGAAAGGAGTTGAGACGATGGGACTGCAGGAATTGTGGTTCGGCATCCTCGGGATGCTGTTTTTGGGTTTCTTCGTCCTCGAGGGCTTCGACTTCGGCGTGGGCATGCTGATGGAGCCGTTCGCGCGCGTCGGCATCGGTGAACCGGAACCGCTGCGGCGCACGGCCCTCAACACCATCGGGCCGGTGTGGGACGGCAACGAGGTGTGGCTGATCGTCGGCGGCGCAGCGATGTTCGCCGCCTTCCCCGCCTGGTATGCCACCGTGTTCTCGACGCTGTACCTGCCGCTGTTGGCGATCCTGTTCGGCATGATCGTGCGCGCCGTGGCGATCGAATGGCGCGGCAAGATCGACGACACAAAATGGCGCGGCTGGGCCGACGTCGGCATCGCGGCCGGGTCCTGGCTGCCGGCCGTCCTGTGGGGTGTCGCGTTCGCCATCCTGGTGCGCGGCCTGCCGGTGGGTGCCGACGGGCACATCCACCTGTCCATCACCGACGTGCTGAACGCCTACACCCTGTTGGGTGGGTTGGCCACCGCGGCGTTGTTCATGTTCTACGGGGCGACGTTCGTCGCCCTGAAGACCTCGGGCGCCATCCGCGACGACGCGTACCGGTTCGGTGTCTGGTTGTCGCTGCCGGCCACCGGACTGGTTGCGGCATTCGGGCTTTGGACCCAACTGGCGCACGGCAAGAACTGGACCTGGCTGGTGCTGGCCGCGGCGGTGGTGGCGCAATTGGCGGCGGTGCTGCTGGTGTGGCGACGCGCATCCGACGGCTGGGCGTTCACCTGCGTCGCGGTGGTGGTGGCGGCCGTGGTGATCCTGCTCTTCGGCTCGTTGTATCCGAACCTGGTGCCCTCGACGCTGGACAAGCAGTGGAGCCTGACCATCTACAACGCCTCCTCCACGCATTACACCCTCAAGGTCATGACGTGGGTGACGGCCTTGATGGCCCCGCTGACGGTGGTGTACCAGGCGTGGTCGTATTGGATTTTCCGGCAACGCATCTCGGCTGACCGGATACCGGCGCCCATCGGCCTGGCAAGGCGCGCGACCTGAACAGTAGCGACCGCACCAACCGGGCAGCGCTCGATCCGAGACTGTGGCGGGCCTCGGCGGCGTTGCGCCGTTACCTGCTCGCCGTGGTGGGCTGCGGTGTGCTGATCTCCGGCTGCGCGATCGGCTCGGCGATCGTGCTGGCGGGCATCGTCGCGCGCGTCGTCGGCGACACCTCCGCCCGGAGCCTGCATGGGTGGCTCGGCCCGCTGTCAATCCTGTTGGCGCTGTGGATAATCCGTGCGGTGACGCACTGGCTGCAGGCCCGCCTGGGGCAACGCGGAGCCAGCGCTGTCATCGCCGACCTGTCCGGTCAGGTGCTCACCGCGGTCACCGACCGGCAACCCCGTGACCTCGCGGCGCAACGCGACGCCGCCGCCGTCGTGGTCACCCGCGGCCTCGACGGTCTGCGCCCCTACTTCACCGGTTACCTGCCGACATTGCTGCTCGCCGCCATCCTGACCCCCGCCACGGTGGCCGTGATCGCGGCCTACGACCTGAAATCGGCGGCCGTCGTGGCGATCACGCTGCCCCTGATACCGATCTTCATGGTGCTGATCGGGCTGGCAACCGCCGACCGGTCCGCGGCCGCGCTGACCGCGATGACCACGCTGCAGGCCCGGTTGCTGGATCTGATCGCCGGCATCCCGACCCTGCGGGCGCTGGGCCGCAGCTCGGGCCCGGAACACCGGATCGCCGAACTGGCCGCCGCACACCGCCGCTCGGCCATGGCCACCTTGCGGATCGCATTCCTGTCGGCCCTGGTGCTCGAGCTGCTGGCCACGCTTGGGGTGGCGTTGATCGCGGTCGGGATCGGCCTACGTCTGGTGTTCGGCGAGATGACCCTGACCACCGGCCTGACGGTGCTGTTGCTGGCGCCCGACGTGTACTGGCCGTTGCGCCGCGTCGGCGTGGAATTCCATGCCGCACAAGACGGCACGGCCGCCGCCGGTGCGGCGTTCGACCTCATCGGCGGCCCGACGTCGGCGCCGGCCCGGACCCGGACGGTCGCTGCGCGCGGCGCGCGGATTCGCCTCGAGCATCTGAGCGTGGACGGCCGCGACGGCCGGGCGCCGCGCGACCTGAACGCGGTCATCGAGCCCGGCTCGGTGACGGTGCTCACCGGGCGTAACGGCGCCGGCAAGAGCACCGCGCTGCAGGCGATCGCCGGCATCGGCATGCCCTCGTCGGGCCGGATCATCGTGGACGGCGTCGACGTCGCCGAGCTGGAGCCGGCTGGCTGGTGGGCGCAACTGTCCTGGCTGCCGCAACGCCCGGTGCTGGTCCCGGGCACCGTCGACGACAACCTGGCGCTGCTCGGACGACTCGAAGACGTCGAAAAGGCCTGCGCCGATTCCGGATTCGACGCCGTGCTCGCCGAGCTGCCCGATGGGGGCAGCACCGTGCTCGGACGCGGCGGTGTCGGGCTGTCGCTGGGGCAACGCCAGCGGCTGGGCCTGGCCCGAGCGCTCGGCTCGGCGGCCGCCGTGCTGTTGCTCGACGAGCCGACCGCACACCTGGACGCACCCACCGAGCAACGCGTCTTGCGAGCCATCGCCGAACGGGCCCGGGCCGGTGCGACCGTGATCGTCGTCGGCCACCGCGCGCCGGTGCTGGCCATCGGTGACCGGATCGTCGAGGTGGTCGCCGAGCGGGGGCTGCGTCATGCCCCGGCGTGATCCGCTGGTGCACGCTGTGACACTGCTGCGCCCCCGGTGGCCCCGCGTCCTGGCGGCCATCGCGCTCGGGGTGCTCTCGCTAGGCAGCGCGCTGGCCCTGGCCGGTGTCTCGGCGTGGCTGATCACCCGCGCCTGGCAGATGCCGCCCGTGCTGGACCTGTCGGTCGCGGCGGTCGCGGTCCGCATGTTCGCGATCTCCCGGGGCGTGCTGCACTACTGCGAACGATTGGCCACCCACGACACGGCTCTGCGCGCGGCCGGCGCCGCGCGGGTACAGATCTACCGGCGGCTGGCGCGCGGGCCCGCGGCGGCCGCCGTCCGGCTGCACAGCGGTGAACTGGTGGCCCGGGTCGGGACCGACGTCGACGAACTGGCCAACGTCCTGGTGCGCGCCCTGGTGCCGATCGGCGTCGCGGCAGTGCTGGCCCTGGCGGCGACGGCGGTCGTTGCCGCCATTTCGCCCGCGGCGGCCGTCGTGCTGGCCGTCTGCCTGCTGATCGCCGGGTTCGTCGCTCCCCGCCTCGCGGGTCGGGCCGCCGCGACCCAGGAAGACGTTGCGCGCCAGCATCATTCCGACCGCGACACGTCGGCGATGCTGGCCCTCGAGCATGCCCCGGAGCTCCGGGTCGCCGGCCTGCTTCCCGGGGTCATCGCCGAATCGCAACGCCGGCAACGCGCGTGGAGCGATGCCCTGGACGCCGCCGCCAAACCCGCCGCCATCGCCGAGGCAATGCCCACCGCGGCGATCGGGGCCAGCGTGCTGGGCGCGGTGGTGTGCGGGATCGGGTTGGCGCACGCGGTCGCGCCGACCACCCTGGCGGTGTTGATGCTGCTGCCGCTATCGGCCTTCGAGGCGATGACGCCGTTGCCGGCCGCCGCGATCCAGTTGACGCGGTCCCGGATCGCCGCGCGCCGCCTGCTCGATCTGACCCCGTCGGGGCCCGAAAACCCCACGGGGAGCGCACCCACACCGGTCGGCGCCGGACGGCTGACGGCCGACGTGCGTTCCGGCCACGACGGCGCGGCGCGGTCCACCCGGGCAGCGATCGACCTGCCGCCGGGTGCGAGGCTGGCTGTCACCGGCGCCAGCGGTTCCGGGAAGACGACCCTGCTGATGACCCTGGCCGGTTTGTGGCCGCCGCTGGACGGGGGGGTCACGCTGGACGGCATCGCCCTGACCGAATTCGATGAGGTCGACTTGCGCAGCGCCGTCGGGTTTTTCGCCGAGGACGCGCACATCTTCGCCACCACCGTCCGCGACAACCTGTTGGTCGTGCGCGGGGACTGCCCCGACGACGAACTGACGGCAGCACTGGACGTCGTGGGCCTCGGCCCCTGGCTCGCCGCCCTGCCCGATGGCCTGTCCACGGTGCTCACCGGCGGCGCGCAGGCCCTTTCGGCCGGCCAGCGCAGGAGGCTGTTGCTGGCCCGCGCGGTGATCTCCCCCGCGCGGATCGTGCTGCTCGACGAGCCGACCGAACACCTCGACGTCACCGACGCCGAACGGATACTGCGCGACCTGTTGGCCCCCGATTCGCGGCTGATGTCGCCGCGGCGGACGGTGGTGGTGGCGACGCACCACCTGCCCGAGGGTGTTGACTGCCCCGAATTACGCGTCGGTCAGGAGGCGCCGCAAGACATCGTCTAGCGTCTCCGCGGTGGCGGCCGGGTCCCGCAACCTGGACGGGCAGCGTCCCCACAACACCAGCGGTAATTCGTGGGGTGCGAGTTCGATCAAAATCCCGGTTCCGGCCGGCGTTTCCGCCGATCCCGGTGTCACAACCACATCCGGCCGATGACCGCTTCGCAATGTCACCGGCCCCGATAGCACGCCGGCGTCGCGCCAGCGACAAGCTTCCACCAGGGCCGGCAGCGCGTTGAATGCCGCGAGCGCGTGGGTGATCATGGCCGGATCCGAGAGCAGTCGGACGCTGAGGTCGTCGTCGCCCACGAGATCCCACCGGTGCAGCACCGCTTCGCTATGGCTGTGCATCTCTAACCGCTGTGCGGTCATCTCCCAGCCCGTGTACATGATGGTGTCCCCCGCGTCGAGGGCGGCGACCCCCGACTCGAAACGAGCGGCGTGTTCCACCAATTGTTTTCGGAGAACAGGGTCGGGCAACGCCCGAAACGGCGGCTCGCGCACCTCCCACGAGCGCGTCGCCCTTGTCGGTCGGCCCGCCAGATATTCTTCGATGAGGTCGGCACGTTCCGCCGCGGCGGCGGTGACATGGGCGGTGAGTTCGTGGGCGCTCCAGCCGGAGCACCAGGTCGGCGCAGATGCCTGCAATCCGGACAGGCTAGAGATGAACGCGCGCATGGCTTCATCGCGAAGATTCACGCTGTCTGTCATGGTGTCGACAAACTCCCGGACGAATTCGCAGCTGACTTCTTGTGCGGTCCCCACCCAACCGTCCGGGACGACGCAGCGCTAGCCGTTTTCCGACATCACAGTTGTGGCGCAGGCACTCAGAGGTGTCGCCGGCGCGGCATGAACTCCAGCGACAGGAGCACGAACAATAGCGGAACGATCTGCGTCACGGAGATCACCGCATACCGCCGGGCGTCCAGGGCGTGCCACTTACGCACGTACCGGTACAGCGACTCGAGGGCGATCAGCGGGTCGAGCACGTGGGTCAACCGGTAGAGCAGGCCCTGGGTCCAGCCCCGGTTCGTGGCGTCGAAAATCTCCGGGAAGGCCGCGAAGGCGAGCGAGACCCGCTGTGCCCCAGCCTCTTTGCCGGCCATGATCATGTCGACGCTGAGCCGCTCGTCGAGCCCGTTCGGAGCGCCGCGCCGGCGCCATGGCACGTCGAGGGTGATGTCGCTGCCGCCTCCGGCGGTGGCGTACCGGTGGAACGCCTGCACCTTGCCCGTCTTGTCCCTGGCGATGATCAGGCGGATGCCGGGGAATCGGCCTTCGAGCACGCCGTCGAGGTTCATGTGGAATCCGCGATCGGCGTGGGCGCCCTTGGACGACTCCCGCACCACCTCGGTCAGCTCGGCCAGCAGCTCCTCATCGAGTTCCTGCTCGGACACGATTTCGGTTGTGACGCCGCAGTTGTGGGTGCGCTGCACCGCCTGACGTAGGTTGCGGAACTTGCGGCCCACCATGTCGAAGCCGGCCACGTCGACGACCACATCGCGCCCAATCGGGATGGGCCGCAACGTTTGTCCCAGCACCGCCGAATCGCTCCACAGGCCGAGCCGCCGCTCGCTGCAGCCCACCACGGCGATGCGCCAACCGTGGGCGTGGCAGAAAGCGGCGAAATCGGCCACCAGTTCACCGAAGTGCGCCTCGTCACCGATCGGGTCACTGCCGACCACGGCGATCCCCAGCCGCGTCCGGTAGGCCAGCGCCGCGGTTGTGGAAGTTGATCGACGCGACCGCCGGCGATGCGTTGGCGCCGTTCACCATGCAGACCGGCAAGAGCT
>NZ_LZKY01000003.1:0-10603 GCF_001673055.1 Mycobacterium sp. 1245801.1 | reverse complement strand
CGGTGCCGGCGGAGCAGCCGCATGAGCCGGTCTCCGTGCCGGCCGGTGGCGCTCACGACCCAGTCGCCGAGCCGTCGGGTGGGCCGCGTGAGCCGGTTTCGGCGCCGACCGCCGGTCCACGTCTTCCGCCCGTGCAGGCGGCGGCGGGCGACGGGTTGCCGTCGGCAACTCCGCAACTGCTCGACCATTCGTCGCTGCCCGTGTCGCCGAGCGGATCTTCCGCTGAGACCGCGCCTATCGGCCCCCACCCATCGCCACCTTCACCTCCCTCAGCGGGTTCCCCTTTCGAGGTCCCAGGCGGGCGCCCGACCGAATTGCCAACGCCGAGTGGCGGTGGCACGCATGGCCTCGGCGACGGCGGTCCGCCAGGTGGACACCCGCCCGAAGGGCCACCCGGGGATCCCAGTGGGCATGGCGACGGCGATGGGGGTCCGCCGAGAGAGGACAAGCACCATCCGCCCGGCCACGACACCAACGGCGAGCCGCAAGCAGGTGATGGCTTCGTCGGACCGTATCCGCTGCCGCCCCCGGAGCTTCTTACCCCGCCTCCGGATGGAGCATTTTTCTGGTCGGGCAGAACTTCCGATGGCGTCGGCATCGGGCCATCATCAGCCGGCGGAAATGGATCGGCAGACCTGTTTGCAGCTTCACGCAGCGGGACCACATTGGAGGGCCTGCTGGAGCGAAATGGCATATCGCCACCGAAGTGGAGCTTTGACGACCCCGCAGCGGAGGCGTGGTGGTCGAAGGTCTCCGAAACATATGCTGCTAACGCTCGAGGTGAAGTCCACGCGGTTATCGGACCCAATCTTCGCCCCGGTGGTGTGTGGCAAGCGGTCGAGCTTCCACGACTCATGGACAATCCAAATGTCACCAGGATCGTGATCATCGATCCCGAAACCGGTGCTGAAACAACGATTTTCGAGCGATGAAGGAGCTGAGGATGGATCCGGCCGTCGTAAACGCCGCAATTGTCGTAGCCATCAGTGACACCGCGGTTCCTCATATCGACAAAGAAAAGTTGCTAGAGGTGTACGGGCAATCGCAAGCCGAATCGTTGATCGCGCGTGTTTCCGAATTGGTGCACGAAGCAGTTAGCATGCCGCTCGAATGGGGAGATATGACGCTAGCGGAAGGCGTTAACGACATCCTGCGGCGTTTCCATGAAAAGCATCCAGAACTGTCCCAGGAAGCCTTGCACGAGATCGGTCGATGCGTTGGATGGAACCTTCGTTAGCTGATATAGCAAGTCCGGGGCCGATCCAAGAATGAAACGAGCGAACTGAGGTCCAGCATTGAAGCATAAGTCCTGCTGTCTAGGGAAGAAGTACTAATGCAGTTTAACGACACTTATTTGTCACGTGAGGATAGATATGCGATCGGCATTGAGTCGCTGTCGGGACGCTATTACGCGTCGATACCCGTAAGCAATGGGATTGTGGACTACGACGAGTACTATGAGCTTACAATGAGCCAATTCGATCAATTCTTAGACGACAGAAAGGCGGCAATCGAATTCATTGAAGCTTGCCGTCTCCGTAAACATGACGATTTGCTCTTGCAGCCACCTGGAAATAATCGCGGGATTCCCGTTTAAATGCGTTCGGTTGCCGTTGGTCGGTCCGCTGCTAGGTCCCACCTAACCCGCGAGCTCCTACTCGCCCCGGTCCAAAAGATCCGACGACCCGAGCACCCGCTCGATCTGAACCTCGATGACCACGCGTCGTGGATTGGGGCGCGGGGTGCGGTAGCGCTGGGCGTACCGCAGCTCGGCGTCGCGCACGGCGTCGGGGTCGTTGTTGACCTTGGACCGGCCCTCCAGCGACAGCCACCGCGCGCCGTCCACCTGGCTGAGCACGGCCAGTCCGCCCCGATCGGCGTTGACCGCCTTCTGCGAACCCCCGGTGGTGATGACCCGCGCGATGTGCGTCTTGGGATCGAAGGTGAATCCTACCGCCACCACGTGCGGCGAATTGTCGGCTCGCAGCGTGGTCAGCATGGCCAGATGCCGTTCCGACAGGAACGCCAGCGCATCGTCGGTGAGCCGGGTAGTGGTATTCGCCATCACCGCCCACGCTAGCGCAGGTGATAATCGCAGCCGTGGACGACACGGGCGCAGGTCCAGTACTGATCCTGGGTGGCCGCAGCGAGATCGGGATCGAACTGGCGCGACTGTTGGCGCCGGGCGCGACGGTCGTGCTGGCCGCCCGCCGCGCTGATCAACTCGCTGACCAGGTCGACGCGCTCAAACTCGCCGGGGCCGCGGCGGTCGACACCCGGGAATTCGATGCCGACGACCTGGCCTCGCATGGGCCGCTGGTCGCCTCGATCGTCGCCGAGCACGGTCCCATCGGCACCGCGGTCTTGGCGTTCGGCATCCTGGGCGACCAGGCCCGCGCCGAAATCGACGCCGCGCACGCCGTCGCCGTCGTGCACACCGACTACCTCGCCCAGGTCAGCCTGCTCACCCAGTTGGCCGCCGTGATGCGCAAAGCGGACAACGGCCGGCTGGTGGTGTTCTCCTCGATCGCCGGCGCACGCGTGCGTCGCGCCAACTACGTCTACGGTTCGGCCAAGGCCGGCCTGGACGGCTTCGCCAGCGGCTTGGCCGACGCGCTGCACGGCACCGGCGTCCGCCTGCTGATCGCCCGCCCGGGATTCGTCATCGGGCGCATGACGGAAGGCATGTCGCCCGCACCGCTGTCGAGCACACCCGCCCAAGTGGCCGCCGCGACCGCACGAGCGCTCGCAAAGGGCCGCCGCACGGTGTGGATCCCGTGGGCGCTCGGACCGGCGGCGGCCGTGATGCGCCTGCTGCCGCAGTTCATCTGGCGCAGGATGCCCCGATGATCCGCGCCGGCGACGATGCAGAGCGGCGCTCATGATCGTCGTGGTCGGCATCGGCGCCGACGGCATGCCCGGACTCGGCGAAGCGTCACGCACCGAACTCCGCAGGGCCGCAATCATTTACGGCTCCCAGCGGCAACTCGACCTTCTCGATGACACGGTGCCCGCGCCGCGACGACAATGGCCGTCGCCGATGATGCCCGCGCTGCAGACGTTGCTCGATGAGCACACGGGCGACGTGCACGTGGTGGCCAGCGGAGATCCGCTGCTGCACGGCATCGGCGGCACCCTGATCCGACTGCACGGCCGCGGCAACGTCAGGGTGCTGCCGCACGTGTCCTCGGTGACGCTGGCCTGCGCGCGAATGGGGTGGAACGTCCACGACACCGAGGTGATCAGCCTGGTCACCGCGCAGCCGCGCACCGCGGTGCGCCGCGGCGGCCAAGCGATCGTGCTGTCGCAGAACAAGTCCACGCCAAGCGAACTCGCCGCACTGCTCACCGCGCATGGCCGCGGCGAGTCCGAATTCACCGTCCTCGAACGCCTCGGCGGCCCAGACGAGCACCGCCGCGACGGCACCGCCCGCGACTGGGCCGGTGACCGAGACCTCGACGATCTCAACGTGATTGCCGTGCGCTACCTGCCCGACGACCGTGTCTCGCCACTACCCGACGACGCGTTCACCCACGACGGGCAGATCACCAAGCAGGGGATCCGCGCGGTGACGTTGGCCGCCCTGGCGCCGCGCCCGGGCGAGCGGTTGTGGGACATCGGCGCCGGCTCGGGCAGCATCAGCATCGAGTGGTGCCTGAGCGGGCGCGGTTGCAGCGCAGTGGTATTCGAGCGCGATGAGCGGCGCAGGCACAATCTCGACATCAATGCCGCGGCCTTCGGGGCCGACATCGAGGTGCGCGGCGAGGCTCCGGACGCATTCGCCGGCGCCGAGCCGCCGTCGGCGATCTTCCTCGGCGGCGGACTGACCCAGCCCGGTCTGCTCGACGCCTGCCTGGACAACCTGCCCGCCGGCGGACGGCTCGTCGTCAATGTGGTCACCACCGAATCGGAAGCCGTTCTGGCGCAAGCACATCAGCGCCTGGGCGGGCAGCTGCGACGCTTCCAGCATTATCACGGTGAGCCGCTGGGCGCATTCACCGGCTGGCGCCCGCAGTACCCGGTCACCCAGTGGGTGGTGACCAAGTGACCGTGTATTTCATCGGCGCCGGCCCGGGCGCGGCCGACCTCATCACCGTGCGCGGTCAGCGGCTCCTGCGATCCTGCCCGGTGTGCTTGTACGCCGGATCGATCATGCCCGACGACCTGCTTGCCCTGTGCCCGCCCGACGCGAAAGTCGTTGACACCGGCCCGCTGACGCTCGAGCAGATCATCACCGAACTCAGCGAGGCGCACGCCGCCGGCCACGACGTGGCGCGCCTGCATTCCGGTGACCCGTCGCTGTACAGCGCGCTCGCCGAGCAGTGCCGCCGGCTCGACGCCCTGGGCATCGACTACGAAATCGTGCCCGGGGTTCCGGCTTTCGCCGCCGCGGCGGCCGCGCTGAAGCGCGAGCTCACCGTCCCGGGGGTGGCGCAGACGGTGACGCTGACCCGGGTGGCGACCCTGTCGACGGCCATGCCGCCCGGCGAAGACCTCAAGACCCTGGCCCGGTCCGGCGCAACCCTGGTCCTGCATCTGGCCGCCGCCCAGATCGACACCATCGTTCCGCAACTGCTCGAAGGCGGCTACCGCGCCGAGACACCCGCGGCCGTCGTGGCTTTCGCCAGCTGGCCGCAAGAGGCGGTGCTGCGCGGCACGCTGGCCGACATCGCCGAGCAGATGCATCGGACCGGCATCACCAAGACCGCGGTGATCGTCGTCGGCGACGCGCTGACCGCCGGGGGATTCACCGACAGCTACCTGTACTCGACCGGGCGGGCGCGGGGGAGCCGGCACTGATGCGCGTCCTGCTGCTCGGCGGCACCGGTGAGGCGCGCGCCCTGGCCAAAGCGCTGCATCCCCGCATCGACATCGTCAGCTCCCTGGCCGGCCGGGTGCCCGACCCTGCCCTGCCGGTCGGACCGGTGCGCATCGGCGGGTTCGGCGGCGTCGACGGGCTACGGCGCTGGCTGCACGACGAACGCATCGACGCCGTCGTCGACGCCACCCACCCGTTCGCGGCCACCATGACGGCGCACGCCGCCGCCGCCTGCGCCGAATTGCGGATACCTCACCTGATCCTGGCGCGCCCCGCCTGGGACCCGGGCCCCGCTATCGTCGTCGATTCGGACACCGATGCCGCTGAAACCGTTGCCCGGCAAGGCTATTCGCGGGTGTTTCTGACCACCGGGCGCTCGGGCGTGTGGGCCTTCGCCGGCAGCGACGCGTGGTTTCTGATCCGTGCGGTCACCGACCCCGACCCTTCGGCATTGCCGCGCCGTCACCGGGTGGTGCTCTCCCGCGGACCGTATGGCTACGACGACGAGTTCGCGCTGCTGCGTGACCACCGCATCGACGCGCTGGTCACCAAGAACAGCGGCGGGGACATGACCCGCGCGAAGCTGGATGCCGCGGCGGCGCTGAACGTTGCGGTGGTGATGGTGGCGCGCCCGCCGCTACCGGCCGGCGTGTCGACCGTCGGCACGGTGGCCGAGGCGGCGGAATGGGTTGGCGCGCTAGCCGGTTAGGTGGCCGCGCTCGCCGTCGGCCAGCAGCGCGTCGCGGGCGCGCGCGACGCGGGAACGAATGGTGCCCACCGGGCAACCGCAGACCGCGGCGGCGTCGGCGTAGGGCAGGCCGAGCAGTTGGGTGAGCAAAAGCGCTTCGCGCTGTTCGGCGTTGAGGTTGGCGATCATGGTGGTCACCTCGACCAGGTCCTCGAACCCGCGGGCGTGCCGGTCCGCGCGCACCACGTGCTCGGGATCGGCACCCATGGCCGCGCGGGGCCGCGACTGCAGGTGGCGAATGTGGTCGGCCACCACGCGGCGCGCGATCGAGAGCAGCCAGGTCCGCGCGCTCGAACGCCCGGAGAACCGCTCGATGGCGCCGATGGCGCGCAGAAAGGTCTCTTGGGTCAGATCGTCGGCGCTGCCCGAATCTGAGAGATAGGCGACGAACCGCCACACGTCTTGCTGGGTGGCCTTGATGAACGACTCGAGCGCTCGCGCGTTTCCGCGCGCGGCTGACAACGCGAGCTCGGTTACGGCCTCGTCATCGCTCGGCGCGATCATGCCCAACCACCTTTGTTGTGCGAGTTTTCCGATTCTACGACGGCCCGTCGTAGACGATGCGGTGGGGTCGATGGCGGCATGGTTGATGGGCCGCAGATGCCCACGCCGCCGACCGCTGGGTGAGTCCGCCGCCCAGGCGGGAAAGTGTGCGTCGTCCGAAGCATCCGAGCCGCGCCGGCGGTGCGAGCCCACCCGTTCCCGCGCCACCAGCAACGCGAACGCCAAGCCCAACAACAGGGGCATGTGGCTGGCGATGCGGGTGGCGGTCACCTCGCCGGCGAAGGCGTCGACGATGACATAGCCCAGCAGCGCAACGGAATAGACACCGGTGATGGCCGCCACTCCCGAGGCCGAGGCGGGCCAGACACCGGCCGCGATCATCGCCAGACCCAACGCCAGCAACCAGGCCGTCGACTCGTGCATCAGGTGCTCACCGGACATCGCGCCGTGCATATGCTCGGACACCATGCCGAAATCGATTCCGCTGATTTGGGCGGCGGCGATCGCCACCTGGAAAAGGCCGACCGCGATCAGGCCCCAGCGCCGGTAGTGCGACCGCAGCCAGCGCATCCGGGCCTGATGTCCGGTGGCCTGCTCGCCGATGCTCGCCATGATCTTGTCGACCAGGTCGGGGCCCTCGCCGGGCGTCACCGAAGCCAGCCGGCGCGTCTGCACCGCCGCACCGATCAACCAGGAGCGGCAGCTGCGGCAGGATTCGAGGTGGGCGTCGACTTGCTGCGCGAGGACTTGGGGACGCTCGCCGTCCAATCGAGCCGACAGCGCTTCGCGCGCAATCTCACACCGCATCCCTGCATCGTTGCGCATGGCCCGGCCCCGCGCAAAGACTCGCCACATTTGGCCCCGGAACGAAATTGCGGGGAACTAAACGGCGGCGGCAACCGACCTCTGGTCGTACGCATCGCCAGCCCACCCACGAGATGCACCGAAGAGGTATTCGTGTCCTTGCCCGAAGGCCCCCGACGATGACCGCCCCGATCTGGATCGCGTTTCCGCCCGAAGTGCACTCGACACTGCTCAGTAGCGGCCCCGGCCCCGCGCCGCTGCTGGCCGCCGCCACCGCGTGGACGTCGCTGAGCACCGACTACGCGACCGCGGCAGCCGAGCTCAGCGGAGTGCTGGGGGCGGTGCAGGCGGGCTCGTGGGACGGCCCCAGCGCGGACCAGTACGTGGCCGCACACGCCCCCTATCAGGCCTGGCTGCTGGAAAGCGCGGCCAAGAGCACGACGGCCGCGGCCCTGCACGAGACCGCGGCCACCGCCTACACCACCGCCCTGGCCGCCATGCCGACGCTGGGCGAGCTCGCTGCCAACCATGCCGTGCACGGGGCGTTGGTCGCCACGAACTTCTTCGGGATCAACACCATTCCGATCGCCGTCAACGAGGCCGACTACGCGCGGATGTGGGTGCAGGCCGCCACGACGATGACCACCTACCAGGCCGTCAGCGAATCGGCGCTGGCGGCGGTCCCCGCGACGACGCCCGCGCCGACCATCGTCGTACCGGGCGGCGAGGCCGCCACCGCCGGCGTCGCGGCGGTACAGGCGGCCGCCGTCGCGCCGGCCGCGAGTTCCGGCTCCAACCTCAACGACGCCGACACCTCGAGCGCCCAGCAGCAGGCGGCGACGCAGACCTATCCGTCGTGGATGGACCAGCTCACCCAGTGGCTGCAGCAGTACACCCAGAACTTCGCGTGGCCGGTGTCCAAGGACCTCAACCCCGGTGGGTGGCCGTTCCCGCCGGTGCCGTGGGTCAACAGCCTCGCCTCGTTCTTCGGCCAGTTGGGGCTCTCACCGGCCCTGTCGACCGCGCTGGGCTGGGCCATCTTCCACACGCTGATGATCTTCTGGCCGTTCATTCAGCTCGCGATCCAGATGGCGGTGGTGCTCGCCCCGGTTGTCGTGGCCGCCATCGGCGCGGCCGCGGCGGGCGGGGTGGCCGCGGCGGTCACCGCGATCAGCGTCGCGGTCCCGCTCTCGACGCCCGCGCCCCTGCCGGCGGTCGCGGCGGCGCCCGCGCCGGTCATCGCCCCGACGCCGACGATCGCCACCGCGCCGGCGAGCGTGAGCCACGTGCCCACCCCGTCCACCGCGCCCGCGACGACCGTTGCCGGATCGGCGGGCGGGGGACCGGTGGGCGGCGGACCCGGTGTCGGCTTCGGTCCCACGGCGACCGACGGCATCGGAGCGAACGCGTTCAACGCCCTGTACGCCGTGGGGCTTTCGGGACTGTCGGCGCGCGGCAGCGCGAGCAGCCGGTCTCGGCGCAAGTCGGAGGAACCGTCGTCCGACGACCTCGACACGCCCGCCGCCGCGGCCGCGGCCGCCGAGGCCAAGAAGAAGGCGCGGGCCCGCCGGCGTCGCGGCGGCACCGCCACCGAGCGCGCCTACCGCTATGAGTTCATGGAGATGGACGGGGGGACGACCCCGGCCGCCGACGCCGGAGACCCGTACGCCCCCCGCCCTTCCGACGACGGCGCTGGACCGCTCGGATTCGCCGGCGCCGCAACCAAACCTGATGCCGCGCAAGCCACCGGGCTGGCCACGCTGACGCGCGACGGGCTGAGCGACGGCCCCACCCTGCCGATGATGCCGAGCACCTGGGATCGCGACTAGCCGGCGTTTCAGGCCTGGTAACGCCGCGGTGTGAAGACCCGGTCGGTGGAATCGTGTGAGTACCACTGGGTTTGGGACGACCCGACGATCAGCAGGCAGCGCATGTCGATCTCGGTGGGCTCGAGATCGGCCAGCCTGACCACGCGGACGTCTTCGTCCGGGCCGGAGACGTTGCGGCCGACCACCACTGGGGTGCCGGGTTCGCGGTGGGCCAGCAAGATGTCGCGCATCGCCCCGACCTGCCAGGTCCGCGACTTGGAAGCCGGGTTGTAGATGGCCAGCACCAGGTCGGCGGCCGCGGCGGCTTGCAGCCGCGCGGAGATCACCTCCCACGGCTTGAGGCGGTCCGACAGCGAGATCACCGCGTAGTCATGCCCCAAGGGCGCGCCGACCCGGCTGGCGACGGCCTGGGCCGCTGTCATCGCCGGAATCACCCGCACCTGCACGCCCGGCCATTCCTTGGCCTCTTCCAGCACCGCCGTCGCCATCGCGAACACGCCCGGGTCGCCCGAGGACACCACCGCCACGGCGCGGCCCTGTTCGGCCAGCGCGCAGGCCAGGCGGGCCCGCTCGGGCTCGTCACGGTTATCGCTGGGGTGACGCTGCTGGCCGTCGCGCGCCGGGACGCGGCTCAGGTAGCCGCCGTAGCCGATCAGGTCGGTCGCCGCCGCGAGCTCGCGGCGGGTCTGCGGCGTCATCCAATCCATGTCGCCGGGGCCCAGACCCACCACCGTGACGCTGCCGACGGCGGCAGCGCGCCGGCCGCGCTGCCCGCCCGGCAGGATGGCCAGTGAGAAGTACGGGACGCCGGCCTCGTCGACGTCGGCGGCGGGCAGGATGCGTTGCGAAGCGGTGCTGGCCCGCTCCACATAGAACGCGTCGTCAAGTTGTCCTGACGTCGAAAGAGCTTCCCGCACAGCGTGATACGAACGGCCGAGCTTGAGCACAACGGCGGCGTCGGCGTCGGCGAGCCGTCGGGTCAGCTCTTCGACCGGCAGCGTGCCCGGCAACACCGACAACACCTCGTCGCCGGCCACCAATGGCGTCGCGATGGCCGCCGAGGCGGCGCTCACCGACGTCACGCCCGGCACGATGACCGCGTCGAACCGCTCCGTCAGCCGGGTGTGCAGATGCATGTAGGAGCTGTAGAACAGCGGATCGCCCTCGGCCAGCAGGGCCACATTGCGACCGGCCTCCAGATGCGCCGCGATGCGCTCGGTGGCCTCGACGTAGAAGTCCTCGATCGCACCGGCATAGCCGCCGGGATGGTCGGTCGTCTCGGTGGTGACCGGATAGACCAGGTGCTCTTCGATCTGACCGGGCCGCAGGTACGGTTCGGCGATGCCGCGCGCGATGCTGCGGCCGTGCCGGGCGCTGTGGTAGGCCACCACGTCGGCCTCGCCGATCACCCGGGCGGCCGAGTTGGCCGCGCGCCGGCAGACCACTCGTTCGGCGGCCGGCGTGGAGCTGTGGGCGGACCGGCTGCCCGGCGCGGTGCTGGCCATCGGCAACGCCCCGACCGCGCTGTTCCGGCTGCTCGAGCTGATCGACGACGGGCTGGCCCCACCGGCCGGGGTGTTGGGCGGACCGGTGGGTTTCGTCGGGTCGGCGCAGTCCAAGCAGGAGCTCATCGCCAACCCCCGCGGGACGTCGTATCTGGTGGTGCGGGGCCGCCGGGGCGGCAGCGCCATGGCGGCCGCGGCCGTCAACGCGATCGCGAGCGACCGCGAGTGACCGCGGCGGGCACCGCGCAAAGCGCCGACCGGGGGACACTGTGGGGCGTCGGGCTGGGGCCCGGTGACCCGGAATTGGTGACCGTCAAGGCCGCCCGGGTGATCGGCGAGGCCGACGTGGTGGCCTACCACAGCGCCCGGCACGGCCGCAGCATCGCGCGCGGCA
>NZ_LZKY01000002.1:0-2295 GCF_001673055.1 Mycobacterium sp. 1245801.1 | reverse complement strand
GGTGTACGGCGACCCCGAGGTGCACCCCCAACACGAATCATATTGGGGCAACGTCAATCCGGTGGGACCGCGCAGCGTCTACGACGAAGCCAAGCGGTACGCCGAAGCGCTCGCGTTCGCCCACCGCCGCCTGGGCCGCGTTGATGTCGGGGTGGCACGCATCTTCAACACCTACGGGCCGGGCATGCGTGCCGGCGACGGACGGATGGTTCCGTCGTTCTGCTTCCAGGCGCTGCGCGGTGACCCGTTGACCGTTTCGGGCACCGGCCTGCAAACACGGTCGTTGTGCTACGTCGACGACACCATCGCTGGGTTGCTCGCGCTGGCGCACAGCGACTTCGGCGGACCGGTCAACATCGGCAACCCCGACGAGCTCACCGTCCTGGCGGCCGCCGAACTGATCCGCGACCTCGCCGGCAGCACGTCGACGATCCTGTTCACCCCGCCGGCCACCGATGATCCCCAACGGCGGTGCCCCGACATCACGCTCGCCCGCGAGCGCCTGGACTGGCAACCGACCGTCGACTATCGCACCGGGTTGAAGACCACCGTGGACTGGTTCCGCGCCACGGCCGACGCTTCCGAGGAATCCGGTGAGGAGCTCGTCCCGGCCGCTGATCGACGCACCCGGTAGGAGGAAGCAGTGCGAATTCTCGGTGTCAACGCGGTATTTCACGACCCCGCCGCCGCCCTGGTGATCGACGGCCAGGTGGTGGCGGCCGCCGAAGAGGAACGCTTTTCCCGGCGCAAGCACGGTAAGCAGGCCGTCCCGTTCGCCACCTGGGAGCTTCCCGTCGCCGCCATCCGGTGGTGTCTCGAGCACGCCGGCGTCGCCGCCGAAGAGATCGATGCCATCGGCTACTCCTACGACCCGGCGCTGATGTACGACGAGCCGGTCGATCCCGCCGGACTCGACAAGGATTGGGAATACCTGCGCACCCTGTACGCCGAGCGCGCGCCCGGGTTTCTCAAAACCGCGCTGCCCGGCCTCAATCCCGCTGTCGTACAGCACGTCCGCCATCATGTCGCACACGCCGCGTCGACGGCGCTGGCCTCCCCGCATCCCGATACCGCCGTGTTGGTGGTCGACGGGCGCGGGGAACGCACCTCGATGCTGGCCGGTGCCTATCGCGACCAGAAGCTCGACGTGCTGGCCGCCCAACAGCTGCCGCACTCGCTGGGGTTGCTGTACGAAAGCCTCACCGAGCACCTGGGTTTCGTGCGATCCAGCGATGAGTACAAGGTGATGGCCATGGCGTCCTACGGCCGGCCATGCTTCGCCGACCAGCTTCGCGACCGGGTATACGCCTGCGATGACGGCGGTTTCCGCACCGAACCGATCGACTGGGAGCGCTTGGCGCCGCGGCGCCGGGCGGATGCAACGGAGCTGGACCCGGTGCACGCCGATCTGGCGTGCAGCGTGCAGCTGGTCATCGAGGAGGTGCTGCTTGATCTCGTTCGCTGGCTGCGCGCGCGTACCGACGGTGACGCGCTGTGCCTGGCCGGCGGTGTAGCGCTGAATTGCGTTGCCAACAGCCGCATTTACGCCGAGGGCGGTTTCGGGCGGGTGTGGGTGCAACCGGCGGCCGGCGACGCGGGTACCGCGCTGGGGGCCGCATTGAGCCTGGCCGCATCGTTTCACGAGCCGATCACTCCGATGCCCACCGCACAGCTGGGTCGCGGCTGGTCCGAGGAACGGATGAGGGCCGCGCTCGACGACGCCGCCGTTCGCTATGAACGCCCGGACGACGTGGCGACCGCGGTCGGTGACGCACTGGCCAAGAACCAGTTGATCGGATGGTTCCAGGGCCGCGCGGAATTCGGGCCGCGGGCCCTCGGCGGGCGCTCGTTGCTCGCCGATCCGCGCCACCCCGCCAACCTGGAGCGCCTCAACGCCGTCAAGGGACGCGAACAGTTCCGGCCCGTCGCGCCCATGGTGCTGGCCGAGCGGGCGGCCGAGATCTTCACTCGCGGGCCGCTTCCCAGCCCGTACATGCTGTTCGTCCACGACGTCGCCGAAAACTGGCGGGGCCGCATCCCCGCGGTCACCCACGTCGACGGCACCGCGCGAATCCAGACCGTCGACAAGGCCGAACACCCGCTACTGCACGCGACGATCAGCCACTTCGCCGAACACACCGGAGTTCCGGTGGTGGTCAACACCAGCTTCAACACCGCCGGGCGACCCATGGTGGACACACCGCGCGACGCGCTCGAGGTGTTCGGCAGTTCACCGATCGACGTGCTGGCCCTCGGCCCCTACCTGGTCAGGCGGTACCTGTGATGCCCGAGTAC
>NZ_LZKY01000001.1:0-743 GCF_001673055.1 Mycobacterium sp. 1245801.1 | reverse complement strand
TCACGCTGTCGGAAAACCAGGCCGAGCACGTGCAGCAGTCCTTCGATCAGATGGACACCCCCCGCAGCCGGCGGGTGCTGCTGGAGGGCTGGGAGAAGTTCCACGAGCCCGTGGACCGCATCGTGTCCATCGGCGCGTTCGAGCACTTCGGCCGGCAGCGCTACGGCCGCTTCTTCAAAATGGCCTACCAGGCGCTGCCGCCCGGCGGAGTGATGTTGCTGCACACCATCGTTCGGCCGTCGTTCAAAGACGCGCGGGCCAAGGGCCTGAAGCTGACCCACGAAATCGTGCAGTTCTCGCAGTTCATCCTGGCCGAGATCTTCCCCGGCGGTTGGCTGCCGACGCCGCAGACCGTCGGCGAGTACGGAGTGACCGCGGGCTTCGACCTGACCCGCGTCCAGTCGCTGCAGCTGCACTACGCCAGGACCTTGGACCTGTGGGCCGAGGCACTCGAGGCCAATCGCGAGCAGGCGATCGCCATCCAGTCCCAGGAGGTCTACGACCGGTACATGAAGTACCTGACCGGCTGCGCGAAGTTGTTCCGCAAGGGTGTCACCAATGTGGGGCAATTCACGTTGGTCAAGTAGGGCGGGACAAGTCGGCCCCGAACGGTGAACCGTTCGGGGCCGATTGCTTTACTGGGCCGGTTACTTCTCCAGCGTGAACTGATTGACGTCGGTGTAGCCCGCACGGAACAACTTCGCGCAGCCGGTCAGGTACTTCATGTACCGGTCGTAGACCTC